>JADYYF010000196.1 GCA_020853795.1 Candidatus Zixiibacteriota bacterium | reverse complement strand
CTGAGAATCGTCTCGTCGGACGCGTTTAGTCGAGACAAGCTCAAGCATATGGCCGCGCTGGGCGCCGAACTGACTTTGGTGCCGAGCGAGGGCGGACTGACGACGAAGAAATTGATTCTCGATATGATCGAGGCCGCGCGGGCAATGAGTCGGGAACCGCGAACCTTCTGGACTGATCAGCTCAAGAATGCCGACAGCATCAGCGGTTACTATGCGTTGGCCATGGAGATCTTGCATCACACGGGTGGTCGCATTGATGCCTTCGTGCAATGCGTCGGAACTGCCGCCTCGCTGCGCGGAGTTGCGACAGTTTTGAAAGAACTGGAGCCGAGGGTCAGGATTGTAGCCGTCGAGCCGGGCGAGTCAGCAGTTTTGTCCGGAGAGCAGCCGGGACCGCACAAGATCGAAGGAGTGGGAATCGGCTACATGCCGCCGCTCTGGGAGCCCAGTCTGGTTGATGAGGTTGTTGCCGTCAAGACGGACGATGCCAAATCAATGGCACGACGACTGGCGCACGAAGAGGGTTTGTTTGCCGGCACTTCGTCGGGAGCGAATGTCCTGGCCGCCATTCAGGTCGGTCGACGATTGGGCCCCGCCGCCAGCGTCATAACACTGATGATTGATTCCGGGTTGAAGTATCTGAGTACCGACGTCTTCGGCGCGCCGTAGCGGATTGACCTGCGAGAGAGTGCTTGACATGTTCATCCCGCCGCCGCTTCTTCTCTCGCCGCTTACGTTATTGGGCGGTTAGCTCAGTTGGTTAGAGCATCTGCCTTACACGCAGAGGGTCACTGGTTCGAGTCCAGTACCGCCCAGTTTAATAACAGCCGCCTACCGTTGGTTTCCGGGAGTCAGCGCTCACAAATGAATCGGGCCATCGCCGTCGCCGCGGTTCATATGGATTCCCGGCCAATGTTGCGCCAGGGGCGCTAATCGCTCCGTTAACGCTTTCGAGATCGCAAGCAGGAAATTTGAAGGTCCCTGAAGGTAGCCGCGCTGCTTGACCGCCGCAACCCATTTTGCGTAGGCCTGGTTTGACACGATCAAGTCAACGTCTTCCTGTTCCAGCCAATCCGTTGCAGCCGCAGCTACCGCAGCCTCATAACCGGGCAGTGCCAGATTATCAACGATTGAGCCGAGCTTCATTTTGCCGAAATGTCTGTGCTCCGACAACGGCGTCGCCAACAAGACCGCCCAGCCAACCGGCTTCTGACCGACACTGATCTTGAGAATGATGAACCGCTGATTGGCGGCCGGATAGAGAATGTTCAACACGGCCGAGCTGCGAGTCGCCGCCAGAGAGTATTGCACGTTGACATCATGCCAAAGCGCATCAGCCCAGGTTTCGAAGTTCGATACGCGTACGGCGGTTACATCGCGAACCAAGCGCCGCGATCGCGTCGCCAGCGCCTGACCCAGCCGGATTCCGACTGCGCCCAAGCCGGAAATTGCCAGGGTATCGAGCAGCGCACGGCGGGCGGAGGTCTTCCGCAGATACGTGATCTCTCGCAAGAACCGCACGGGGTGATGGACGCGAGCGACAAACGGTACTGGTGAAATGCTCCAGCCTACGGCACGCAGGAGCCGGGTGAGCGGCTCCTGAGAGCCACCGATACCGAGTGAATAGAGCAACGGCTGCCGACGCAGGGCATCGCTCAGCAGCTGCAAGCCGACTGCGGCAAACGCCTTATCGACCGCACCTTCGGATATCGGTAATTGGAAATTGCCGACAGTTACCACGTCTCCCCGCAGTACAAACTCCTGCGATTTGAGGATGTAGGCTCCGCGTACAGCATCGCCGCTGACGGCCAGAAAATATTCCTGATACAGTGATCGCCCCGGGAGTCTGGGCAACCACGCCGGCGTGGGCGTCTCCGGAAAGCGCACGTTCATCCCACCGGCCTGCAATCGGACATTGAAAGCGACTACGGCCGGTACCCAGTCTTGCGTGTAAGGGATGATTGTGATGCCCATTGCGTGCTTGCTTTGATTAGCTCGTGCCGGTAAAGAGCTTGGTGCCCAGCCAGCGGCGCTCCAGTTGTGCCCGTTCCGGCCGCGTAATGTCGCGATGACCGCGTTGCTCCAACAGATAATCGAGCAGCGTCGCCACAGGCACGAACCAGCCGTTCTTGCGCGCCAGGCGCGTCATCAGTTGTTCGAAGCGCGGGTGCAGTTTGTCATCGGCAACGAAGCCACAGGCAAAGTGGGTGTACATGATACACGCGCCGCCTTCGGCTTCCAGGCGATCCTGGTTGTGCTCAGAGATACAGCGGACAAAAGCTTTGACTTCCGGACCCTCGGAGGCAGAAAACCAGTAGTTGACGAACGGTCGGTCGGGATCGTGATACGGCATGGACGGGCAAAATTTGAGCGTGTTGATTTCGCCGGTCACGAAGTTGCGCACGTACTTGATGCGCGCCTTGCAGAGATCGCCCCAGAAGAGCGGATGATCAGGAACATGGCCGAAATAGCGGCCATGTCGGCGCCGCCGAGTCAGCAAGTTGTAGACCGTCCGATTAATGCCGCTCAGGCGGGCGCTGCCCCAGTAGATGCTTTCATCACAGCCCGTGTGATTTGCCATCGAAAGTGGATAGCTTCCGTATAGCTCGCGGAAGCGCTCCAAGCCGTGCTCAGACTCTCTGCGGGTGGAAGTATGATAGGTGGCGAGATGATAGCCGATCTCGACGCCGGCGCTCTGGAGTTGGCGCGTCCAGGCGAGATACTCCTGATCCTCACAGGTCAGACCTCCGACCCGCGGCACCGCCGCTCCGCGCAGCGGCCAGACTGACTTGGTGAATTTCATGCCGAGACCGAGGCAGAAATCGTAGACCGGTTTTGTATTGGCCAGTGTTACCAGGTCGGTGTCGTCGAAGACGGTGAAGGCGAAGTCCTTGCCCTCCGGCCAGCGTATGCGCTCAAAGTCTGCCATGATTCCTTTCAACCCCTTTCGATCTTGATCCCGGCCGGCTGGGGATACACGGCGGAGCACTCCCAACTGAACGTCGCACCGTCACTGGCTACTGAGAGCCCCGAGCGCTGCAGGAATTTCAGGCAAGGTGAATTCTTCTCCGTCTTGAGGTAGTTGAGGGTCACTGCGCGAAGATTGTCATAGCGCGCCGCTGCCACGGCAAGATGCAGCATCGTCTCTTCGACTTTGCGCCCCATCACGCGGCAACTGAGGACGAAGTCGATAATCTGCAGTTGATCGGCGGCGCATTCCCAACTGATAATCCCCGTCAGCCCTGAGTCGCCGAACTTGTCCGTCACGCGCAATGTCTTCAGCGAACGATTGGGGGAATTGAGCCAGCCAAGCAGTTCGGTCTCGGTGAGGCGACGCGTCGTGAGATTCATTTGGTTGGTCTTGTTGAGCAACTGCACTGTCCGGCTCAGGTTCACCGATTTGAGGTCTTCGACGACAACGACCGTCTGCAGGGTTTCAAGCCAGTGCTCGAACGAGCCGACCTGCTCGAGCAGTTGCGCGCGCTGTTGTTCGCCACGATACAAGTCGGTGCGGCGCAGGTCTTCTTCGCTCAGCGACGGTTGGTCGAAACAGCGCAGCTCCATCAGTGTTTGGCGATAAAGGAGCTTATCCTCAGGAAGTTCCGGTACGAGGACTTCCGGAAGAGTCTCACGCACCCGAGCGCGCTCGACGGCGCTATCATCGAGAAAGACGATTGACTGCAGGCCGAGGTTGAGTTCCGTGGCAAGGCTGACAAGATTCGCGGCCTTGTCGTCCCAGTTGATCCGCCAGGTGATGAAATCATCGCGCCGCAGGATCATTTCCGGATGCCGGTCAATCGCAGCCAGCGCCGCGGTCTCCTCATTCTTGCTGACGATCGCCAGAAGCACGCCGCGGCTCTTGAGCGACTTGAGAGCGGCCTGGAAGTCCTGATAGGCTTCGCCGGTAGGATCATGGCCGCCCAACGTCAGTTTCTCCCAGCCCAGATCGCCGACAATGCCGCCCCAGAGCGTGTTGTCGAGGTCGGTCACGATAAGCTTGCGCGAACGGCCGGCCAGCGCATCCGCCGCCGCCGTGATACTAACGGCAGCTTCCGCCAGCACTTCCTGCGCGAACGGGATCTTCGCCAGATACCAGAGTTTGGGACTGAAGGCACCGCGGCCGGCGGTTTGAATCCAGCGCCCCGTGTCCAGAACATAGAAGTTTGACTGGCTGCTCACCTTCTCGGCCAGACGCAGATTCATCCGCATCAATAGTGCACTCAGTCCAGTCGCTCCGGCGAAAGCACGGATACCGGTCGGAGCATCGTATTCGGCAGCGACCCACGAGGGGATCAGCACGGCGCCGACGTGTCCCTGCAGCGCCAACACGGCCTCGGCGAATTCATCAACCTGAGAGAGAATGCGAGCACTGTCCGTCGTTTCACCGCGCAACAGCGCGGCAAAGGCTTCGATCACACCTTGTGGTCGCGTCCAGACAACGGCGAGATCGTACGGTGTCTGCCAACACTCGAGATGGGCATCTCGCAACGTCTGGTATACCTGGCCGAAAGGCGCCAAGGTGGTCGGCATCGCCGCCGCATCGGCAGTGATCGACAAGAGTGAGGCCAGGTTACTCAGGTTAAAGTCGGAGATCAGAATGGTGCGGCGACTGTGCTGATCCAAGCTAAACTCCCGCGGTCTGTGCTTGAACGTAGCGCATGAGCGAGCCGACGGTTGCGAAGATCTGCTCTTGATTGGCCAAGACATCGGCATCGGTGAGGACAAGATTGATGCCACAGTCGGAAGTAAGCTGCTGCTCAACCGCGACGACGAAGTTGACGAATTGCAGCGAGTCCAAGGCGCCGCGCGCACCGACCAGAGGCTGCTCCTCCGATTCCGCCAGTCGTCCCGACGAGGGCAGGAGTTGATTGACGATCCGAATCGCGGCAAAAATCGCGCCGCGGATGCAGTCAGGAGATACCGGTGCAGTCATGCCGCAAGGTATACTTCCGGCGACCCGTTCGTCAATGCGAAAGCTTGCCGAGGAGAATCGCCGTGCCGGTCGAGGCCCCTCGCCGTCAAGTTCTCAAAGCAGGTCGGCCAGCGTCAGGGTCAGTTCGCGATCGCCGCCGTTGCGTTCCACGACGATGCGGTAGGCCGTGTCCGGCGCCGCCATGAACATGCCGCGAATCTCCGACAGCCCGCCAATCTTCCCGGTTGCCGTCCCGTCAATCGACTTGATCAGGTCGCCCTTCTGGAAGCCTGCCTGCGCTGAAGGCGTTCGTGGGGCAACGAAGACGACTTCGACGGCACCTCCGGCCGCACGGGCGATCTGCAGACCGGACCGGTCTTCGGGAAAATCTCTGCCGAAGTCTCGACCCGGCTCGACGATCATGCGCTCGGCGGCGTAGTCGACGTAGAGCACGAAGTGGCGAAAGATGGTATTGCCAATTATACCGAGTTCATCCGGAACCAAGAGCGAATCGAGGTTTGTCGTCGAGAAGCTAACGACCGGGCGGTTAATGGTGAAACTGGCGAAGCGGAGGCTGTCGCAGCGCACCATGGTCGCCACGTATGAAGAACCGGCACCGCGTCCCAATCGCTCCACACCAGGCCGCTGGGTCAAGCCACCGCGCAAGGCGTAGATGCCGTTGAGGGAGACGGAGGAAGCTCCCAGATCGATCAGCCAGGTGCCGCTGTAACTTCCGTCCAACACCGCCGATGCCATAAACACGCTGTTCTTCATGTGGACGTCAACCTCCCGACCGTTGCCGTTGTATTCGAATGCGGCTGGATCGTAAAAGGAGACGGTTTCATTGGCGTAGTCAACTTTGGTGACGAAGCGTGACAGAAAGTCGAAACCGAGAATGCCAACGCTTTCGATATCCAGCAAACGATTGAGTTCGGTCATATCGATGACAGCGACGGTCTGTTCATTAAACTCGATTCCTTTGATGCTGTACGCAGGTAGGCGGGCAAACTGCACGTCAACCGTGCTGTTGGCAGCTTTGCCCTTCATGTCGCCTTCGATAGTCAGCGCCAAGTCGTCGGCAAAGCCACGGTCGATCACCGACATGGCGGCGCCGGTATCCAGCACCCACCAACGCTGCTGACCGGCAACCACGACCGGAATATACAAGTGATTGCCGCGGAACTTGAATGGAATGTTCTCGGCAGAATTCCCGGCTGCAAATCGAAAGTCCGCCGCGGCCTGAGCCGGCGGTTCAAAGAGAGAAGGATCTACCCGGGGATTCGATTCGTACCTGGTGATTGTCAACTCTTGTTCCTGGCCGGTTTCCAGAGAAATCTGGCGGGTGAAAAATGCGACCTTGAGTCCGGCGACTTCGCGATAGTCGGAGTAGTAAGATTCATTGCTGCTTTCGCCTTCAATTGAAACACTCTTCCGCAACAAAAAGTCTTTGGTGTCGATGTAGTTGGTCTGCGTGTCGCCATTGATGTTATTGGTGATTTTGATGACATAGCACTCGCTGCTGTCCAGCGGTTCAACACCCAGCAAAGTCACAGCGAAGGTCGTTGATTTCAGATCGGCAAATTCGTAGTCGCCCATCCGACGTTTGACTTCGCGGCGCTTCAATGCCGCTTCATCGAGATTCGTGATCTGCTGTAACTTGCCATTGGAGTCGAGCACCCACTGCCCTTTTTCGCTCTCGCCCTGCGTGACCTTGAGCACGCGCAAATCAACCTCGGAGCGTTGCGAGTATGGTTTTTGCGTCCAGACTTTGATCGACCCGTTCAAACCGGCGAGCGCCAGCGTGCCCTCGATGTATTGTCCGCGCTCGGCCTTGAGCCGCTCCAGACCGCCGCTGGCAGCAAAGTGCCGGTTCAAAATCTCGTATGGATCCGAATGTCGCCCCTGTGCCATCGCCAGACAACACATCGTCGCCGCTCCTACTATCATGCCAATCGTGAGCTTCATCAATCAATCTCCTTCACTCAATCCAGGTTTCGATGGGAGTTGCATGTCTGCTGAACGCTTCGAGACAAGTGTCCTTACTCAGTCGTCTCAAGGTGCTGACGCAACCACGCAATTTTGTCAGCCGAACCGACAAGCTCCTGCGGCCAATTCGGGCCCAATGATTTGAACGAGACGACGCAACGCAAGGTTGCGACGTCTGATATGTCTTCAAAGTGCCGGTTGCCACCGTACTGGCGCTCGAAGAATACCGGGTAGCTGTACTTCTCCGAGAGTTCGATCATGACTTTGCCCCGCACGCCATGAAGCACAGCGCCAACCAGAGCGGCTTGATGGAGAAAGACATTGAGCGTCCGATCGACCCGGCACATCTCGTTCAACACCGGATCGCGCGCCAATTGCTCGAATGCTTCCGGCCAGCCCTGCAGGATTCCGGCGGCCGGATTGACGACCAGACTCCCCGCTTGAAAATAGGCCCGGATCTTCTGTTCGTCAGCCTGACTGAGCATTGGGAAGAGCAAGTCATCGTCAAGGTCGAGCAGGTCATAGATGCGAGTCCAGTAGGCGTTGGGCGGCAGGTCATAAAGCGAGCCGGAGCGGTTGTGCATCACGGGTCGGAAGGCCAACGCGAAGCCGGGCGGCAGAAGGAATTCGCGCGGTTCGTCCAGGACGATGGTGTCGCAATCGAGCCATGCCAGAGGCGCATCGCTGCCGGCGCTTGCTTCGGCAGCCGCTGCCGCATAGACCTTGCCGGAGTACAAGAGCCAACGATGCGACGGCGGTAAGTCTACTGGAAGAATCTGCGCCGCGGCATCGGCTATCTCACCTGCGGCTGCCCGTGCGAACAACTCACGCGGTACGCAAATCGAAACGGGTGACCCATTCAATCGACCGCCGAAACGGCGCAAGCTGTGAATCAGGCGTAGCGCACAGCACAGTTCCGCTTGTGATTCGGCATACGTGGCGATTGCGAGACGGTTCTCTGACATTCGTTGGATGCGGCTCCCTGACTATCGTACCGGTGATCGGCCTTCAAGTCAATGCTAATCATCGATACGGACGTCGCTCATAGAAGTTGCCGACTGTCCGCGCGAATTCGCTTGACTTGCCGTGGCTGATCCGGTCTATTGCATCTGCGATTACGCTTTCGCCCCATCAATCGGCTCACAGCATTGATCTCAGGCGCGTATTCCAGTGTCGCGTCTGCTGACTCGACCAGAATTGTATTTTTCAGAAAGGAACTATGAGTTCGAAGACAGCCGGTAACGGCTTCACCGGCCTCGGCATTGCCCCGGGCCTACTCGACGCAATTCGGCGTCTTAAGTTTACGGAACCGACACCGATTCAGAGGCGGTCGATACCGGTCGCGATCGACGGCAAGGACCTCATTGCGATCGCCCAGACCGGCACCGGCAAGACGCTGGCATTCGGCATTCCGATGATGCAGCGCCTGGCGCAGTTGAAGGGGCGCGGTTTGGTGATACTGCCGACGCGTGAACTGGCGGTGCAGGTTGATGAAATGCTGCAGGCGGTCGGGCGTACGCTGGGACTGCGGACGGCCGTGCTGATCGGCGGCGCACCGATGCACGCGCAGCAGCAAGCGCTCGGGCGTAAGCCGCGGATCATCATCGCTACCCCCGGCCGCTTAATCGATCACCTGGAACAGAAGACCGTTAGTCTCGCGGATATCGAAATTCTCGTGTTGGATGAGGCCGACCGCATGCTCGACATGGGGTTCGCGCCCCAGATCAACAAAATCCTGGCGACAATTCCGCGATCACGACAGACGATGCTATTCTCAGCGACGATGCCGAAGGAGATCGTCGCGATTGCGCAGAAGCACATGGAATTGCCGGTGCATGTCGAAATTGCGCGGCCCGGCACGGCAGCCGAGAAGGTTACCCAGGAGGTATTCTTCGTTGACCGCCCGGCCAAGAGCCGCCTGCTGGAAGTGCTCCTGCAACAGTATAATGGCCCGGTGCTGATCTTCACGCGCACCAAACATGCCGCACGCAAACTGAACCGCCAGGTGCGCATGATGGGGCACAAGGCGGCGGAACTGCACTCCAATCGTAGTTTGTCGCAGCGGCGCGAGGCGCTCGAAGGCTTTAAGTTCGGCAAGTACCGGATCCTGGTGGCGACCGACATCGCTGCACGCGGGATTGACGTCACCGGCATCGAACTGGTAGTCAACTATGATCTGCCCTCCAATTCAGAGGACTATGTTCACCGCATCGGCAGGACTGGGCGCGCTGGACGGGCGGGACGCGCGGTCTCATTCGCTGCGTTTGATCAGCGCGGTGAAATCAAGCGGATCGAGCAATTGATTCGCACGGCGTTGCCGGTGGCAAAACTGCCGGCGTTACCGCCGGAACGGCCGCGGGTCGAGCCGGCGCAGGTACCGGAGTCACGGCCGAGTCGTCCTCCACGCCGCAGCCCCCGACCGGTGGATCGGCGCTGGCCACGCGAACCTGCTGCTGCCGAAGCAGAGTCTTCATCGGCGCAAGCGGCCGTTCCGCGAAGCGGCCGCCGGCCACGAAAGCAACGTCCACGCCGCTGGCGTTAATTCGCCAGCAGCGCCGCTTCTATTGTTGCCAAACAAGTCGGATTTACATATCCCTTGGGCATGAAGATCGAGCAGTTTTTTGTCGTTGCTGCCTTCGCGCTGGCGCTCTGTGCTGCAGCTGCGGCGGGTCAGCTCAAGCATGTCGTGTCCCATGACAACACTATCATCAAGACCGACCCGACTACCGGTAAGAACGCCTATCCCAGTTGGGCAGTATTTCCGTCGGCGGGAACGGATTACCGCAAGGTCGATTTGCAGATTACCTACCGTTGCCCGGACGGACTTCACTGCGGTGAGTGGGACTACATCGACGCCGTAATTCTGCGGCGGACTGGCGGCCAGAGCGCGCCGACGCGCAACATCGAGATTGCTCGTTTGATCACGCCCTACGGCTGGCGCTTCGACTCGACCTGGTCGTTTACCTGGCATTCCGATATCACCGATTTCGGCTTGCTCCTGCAGGACTCGGTCGAAGTAGAATTCCTTCACACCGGCTATGAAAGCAATTCCGACCGCGGCTGGGTGGTCACGGTTGATTTCGCAATCACGGAGGGTCGCCCGGCAATGAAACCGCTGGGGATCGACACGCTTTGGTGCGGCTCGTTTCCCTACGGCGATACCGCACAGCCGATTGAAAGTCGTTTGACGCCGATAAACATCATGCCGCCGAGCCAATCTGCGTTGGCACGGCTGCGGATTCACCAGACCGGTCACGGCATGGACGATAAGGAGAACTGCGCGGAGTTTTGCAGCAAATTGCGCTGGGTGTTCGTGGATGACTCGCTATTTAACGAGCGGATGATCTGGCGGCGATGTGGTTTGAATCCGCTCTATCCGCAATCCGGAACCTGGATCTTCGATCGCGCCAACTGGTGCCCGGGGTCGGTCGTTTTTCCGGATGTCTATGATGTGCCGGTTACCGATCGCGCCCCGCGCTCGCTGGCGATTGAGATGGAACCCTACGCCAACACAAGCCAGCCGACCGCCAACTACTATATTTACAGTTACGTGATATATTACGCCGAGCCGTGGGCGCAAAACGATGTGTCGCTGGAGGAAATCGTGATCCCGAGCGATCGCGATGAGACCTCGCGGCTCAATCCCGCCTGCGCCAATCCGGTGATCGTGGTCAAGAACAACGGCAGCGAAATTTTGCGATCAATGACCGTCAGATACGGCCACGGCGTACCGCCGCCGGAGTCGCACCAATGGATCGGCAAGCTGGCGCCGCAGCAGTTGGACACGATCGAACTGCCCGGAATTATCAGCCCCAACCAGGAAAACAAGTTCATCGTTCGATTGAGCGATCCCAATGGCAGGGCCGATGAATACCCGGCGGACAACGAGGGTATCTCGCTTGTGCCGGCGACGACGATCTACGGTGGTCCGATGATCCTGTCACTGCGCACGAATGGCGACTCGGCGCAGACCGGTTATCGTCTGCTCAACTCCGACGGCACGAGTGTGCGCGAGCGCCGAGCCGGTTCCTTAACGGCGTACACCAACTATCGTGACACACTCAATTTGAGGCCGGGTTGCTATCAGCTGATCGTGTCTGACTCCGCCGGTGACGGTCTTGATTTTTGGTTCAATCCCGAAGGCGGTTACGGTTTCGTGCGTCTCCTCGACTTCAAGGGTCATCTGCTCAAAGCATTTGGCTCGGACTTTGGTAGCGAAATCAACTACTGGTTCAGGGTGGCCGAAGGTGCTCCGTCGCCAGATGTCAGCGCCGAACTTCCAATTGTGGCGCCGTTTCCACCGCGCAATCAGGGGACTTTTGAGCTCGATCTATTCTTCAACGAGCCGACTTCGATCAAGGTCGTCATCGTCAACGAGGCCGGCGATCAGATCGTCCTTGATGCCGTCTACACGGACATCAAGGAGACGATGCTGCCGGTTGACATCAGCAGCGCTCCTGACGGTGTGTATTTCGTGAAAGTGACAGCTGAGGACAAGACGGTCTCGCGGCGAGTCCGCATCAAACGCGGCAACTAATTTGCCGGCAAAGCCCTAAGTCCTTCCTGCCTTTGCGGTCAGCACAAAAAGAAGACTGGCATTTTACGAACTCCTGATTATATTCTACGTAGACAGAAGTAGCGACTATTGCGGTCGAATCCTGACCAAAGTGGGGCATGGGCGAAGGGAAGACTGAGGGGGGATCCGTGCGTTCGGGGTTGGCCGCAGTGTCTACGCTTGACCTGATTTGGGATTTGACCGACACCCTTTCGACGGAGGGAAACCATGAAGACCTATGTACTTATGAGCCGGCTTCGCGTCCAGGGACCCAGCCTGATCGAATTGGCCTCCCGGATGCGCGAAGGCGACAAGGTCGGGCGCGCCTGGGTCGATAAGGCCAAGGAGTTAGTACCGGAAGCGCGCTTCGTCGCACATTACGCTCTCCTCGGCGGCTACGATTTCATGGACATTTACGAAGCGCCGGATGAACACACGGCGGCCAAAGTTGCCATGATCGGCAGTGCATCGGGAACGTTCCAGGTCGAGACCTGGACCGCGATCCCCGATCACACTCTGGCGGAAATCGCCCGCGAGATGAAGGAGAAAGAACGAGGCTGATCAGGGTTTGGCGAGAATCACAAGTGCCGCCCCGATCAACAAGATTGCCGGCGCCAATGTCAGCAGCAGCGAAAAAGTAGTGCCTAAGGCAAACGTGAGCGGGCCGAAAAAGGGGTCATCCTTGCGCCCGGCTGCGTACAGTAGACACTCGACAATCCAGCCGGCGGTGTAGCAGACATTCGCCCCGACGGCGTACAAGACGACGAAAAAGATGACGAAGAGCGGCGGGTCAGGAAACAAGCTTTCTTCAAATTTGCCGCTCACTTCCACCAGCGAGGCGCATCCCCAGCAGATGAACGCACTCAGCAGTCCGGTTATCCCGACTGCAAGATTATACGGCACACGTCGCGATTCCCACCACAGGACGATACCGCGGTAGCCGCCGAGATTTTCGCTCCGCTGCAAGTAGGGATGGGCAACGATTGTTCGTGCCAGATTCCTCAATAGCTTCAATTCGACTTTCCCTCTCCGTCTCCACTGAAGAGTCTACTGTTTGGATTATCGGACAATCCCGGAGTTCTCACAGCAGTTCGCGAAACTCTCCTTGCATCCGAACGTAATCCTGATTATCTATCTTTCTGCTAAGATCGACCATTTGGTCAACACAACTTTCGAGGAGTGAGTTCACATGATGCATCGCAAAATGCTCGGCTTGTTGGCGCTAATGCTTCTGGCGGCGATTCTCCTGCCCGCCCGCGGCATCGCCCAGGTAAAGGAAGCCCCAACCCGGGACCAGATCGAAGACAAATACAAATGGAATCTCGCCGATTTCTATCCCTCCGATGAGGCGTGGGAAGCCGGTTTGACGGCTTTGAAGGGACGCGTCAACGAGATCACCCAGTACCAGGGTAAACTGGGCGAATCGGCGGAAAAGTTGGCGGCCTGCATGATGCTGAACGATACTCTCGGCATCGTCGCGCACCGGCTGTACGTGTATGCCAATCTCAAAGCGGACGAAGACAACCGCGTCGGCAAGTATCAGGAGATGAGCGAGCGGGCCCGGATGCTTTACTCCGACATCGGGCAAGTGACCGCCTTCATCGAGCCGGAGATTCTGACGATCCCGGAGGCAACCCTCAAGAGCTTCCTCGACAACACGAGCTTGGCCATCTACCGTTTCTATCTGGCCGACATTCTCCGCCGCAAGGCGCATATCCGCTCGCAGGAAGTCGAAGAAGTCCTGGCGCTGGCTGCGCCGGTGACCGCCGCGCCGAGCCGGATCTTCACGATGCTCGATGACGCCGATATCAAGTTCCCCGCCATCAAGGATGAAAACGGCAACGAAGTGCAGTTGACGAAGGGGCGCTACGGTCAGATTCTCGAGTCGACCAATCGCGACGTGCGCCGGGCGGCGAGTAACGCGTACAACGAAACCTATTTGGGCTATAAAAACGGCCTGGCGGCAACGCTGTCGGCCTCGGTCAACGGCGATGTCTTCTACACCAAGACGCGCGGCTACAATTCGTGTCTGGAACGCGGCTTGGACGGCGATTCGATTCCGGTCGACGTGTTCCACAGTCTGATCAAGGCCGCCAGCGAGAACCTCGCGCCGTTGCACAAATATATGCGGCTGCGTAAGGAAGCACTCGGCGTCGATACGCTGTTTGGCTTCGACCTGTCGGTGCCGCTGGTGCCGCAGAGCAAGATGACCTTCACGTACGAGCAAGCGCGTGAGTATATGCTCAAGGGTTTGCAGCCGCTCGGGAAGGAATATCTGGCGAACGTGCAGAAGGCGCTCGATTCGCGCTGGATCGACGTTTACGAGACGCAGGCCAAGGGCAGCGGGGCTTACACCTGGGGCACCTACTCGGTGCATCCCGTGATGCTGCTCAACTTCTCCGGCACGCTCGGCGATGTATTCACGCTCGCCCACGAGATGGGGCACATGATGCACAACTACTATTCGTACCAGCACGAGCCGTACATTTATGCGGGACATTCGCTCTTCACGGCCGAGGTTGCCTCAACCTGCAATGAGGCAATCATGATCAAGTACATGCTGTCGAAGACCAAGGATCGGAACGAGAAGCTGTACTTGTTGAACTACTACATCGATCAGATCATCGGCACGTTCTACACGCAGATCTGGTTCTCGGAATTCGAGTTGAAGATTCACGAGATCGTCGAGTCGGGCGGCGCGCTGTCGGCAGACGGACTGCGCAAGATCTACCGCGAGGTCTATCAGAAATACTATGGCCCCGATTTGTTTATCCCGGAGAACCGCGACCTCGGCGGACTGCGCATCAGCCACTTCTATCGCCAGTACTACGTCTATCAGTACGCCACCAGCTATGCGGCTTCGCAGATGCTGTCGCGCAAGATTTTGGCGGGCGATAAGAAAGCGGCAGCGGCTTACATGGAATTTATCAAGACCGGTTCATCCGACTATCCGGTGAATATCCTCAAGAAAGCCGGTGTCGATATGACAACGACCGAGCCGTTTGCGAACACCATTAAGACTTTCGGTGAATTGGTCGACGAATTCGAGAAGCTGCTTCTTGAGAAGAAGTAGTCTGAGAGGGCTCTGATTTGAGAAGCGACACGGTCGGGAGGATGCTCCCGACCGTGTTTGTTGGTGCACGCTTATGGCTTCTTCTTATCGCCGAGCTTGAAGCGGATCTCGTATGAGACCCAAATTGGCGTCGGTTTCCCGTCAAGAGTTGCCGGCTTCCAAACTGTCTGCCTGGTTGCGTCTAATGCCGAATCATCAAAGCACTTGTGTCCTGAAGTCTTCAGAACCATGGCTTTGACTACCGATCCGGATGTGTCGATCAGCGCCTTGACCCAGACATTTCCCTCTAAACCAACTCTGCGGGCGGAATCGGGATATACCGGCAGAACGTCCTTGATCTTGATCGGCTGGTCTGTGACTTCGACAAATTCACCCGGCGACGGCCAGTCGGAGCTGTCAGCCGCAGTCGATTTTGCCGGAGTGGTAGCCGGTTTGTCGGCGCCGACCAACTGGATCGCTGCCAACGGCAACAGCAGTAGGCAGATTGCGACGGCGGTCAGTCGGAGCAGCGGCGTCAGGTTCCGAAGCGACCGGGCGCGCGCCTGTAAGATTGACATGATTCGTTCCTCCAATTGCTTTGCCCCCAGAATTTGTGAGCCAAATGCCACGATCGCACGCGGTGGCGCACTGATGCGAGCTAGCGAGACCAGCAGATTGGCGTAGTCGGTCGCGTTGACGCCGGTACCGAGTACACCGTCGTCGCAGCAGCGCTCGGCCTCCAGCAACATTTGGCGGCGCATCAGCCAGACGAGCGGATTGTACCAGTTGACGGCCACGGCAATCGACCCAAGCACAACCGAAAGATGGTCGCGACGATGGAGGTGCAGCAACTCATGGCTGACCACCATCGCCAGTTCCTTCACCGGCCAAAGCCGTGCCGCGTCGGGCAGGATGATCGTTGGATTCCGCAATCCGGCGGCAAAGGGAATTGCGATCTCGGAGGAGAATGCCGCGCGAACCTTGCTCCGCACGTCGATCCGTCTCGCACAGCGTTCAAGCGCCGACCGGAGGGCGGACGAATCGTTGTGGAGCGCCCGACGGATCAATCGGCGCGTCATCACGATGCTAATGATGATGCGCGTCAATGCGAACCCAATTCCCCCGGCCAGGATCGCCTGCGGAAGCAGCGGCCAATAGGACCACGTCGGCACTGGTGTCCCGCCAGCGATCGCGGCGGCGCCTAACACTTCGACCGGCGGCAAGACAATCTGCCAAAGAATCGGTGATGACTCCGGCCGCCAATACTGCCAGAGCGCAACGGCCGTCGCAGTCAGCGGGATGACCACGGTCAGCAGGAGTCCCAGCCGCAGAACCAGATTGCGAATCTGCGGCAGCGCGGAATTGATCAGTCGCGCAACGGCCAGTGCCAGCACCGAGATGAACCCGCATTTCACAGCAAGACCCACCAGCGGCCAGATCACATCGCCGCTCGCCAGCCATCCCAGGACTACGATGAGGTTGTTCATTTCTTCCCGCCCTCGCGGCGATGCTCGTTGATCAAGCGCTGCAGTCGCTTCAGTTCGTCCTCCGTCATCCGTGTCGCCGACATGTCGATCAAGGTGGCCACGACATTCTCCACTGAGTTGCCGAAGAACGTCTCAACAACCCGTCCGAGCATCGTGCGCTTGACGCGCTCGCGGCTGACGACCGGGGAGTACAAGTAACGCCGGCCGTCCTTGCGGTGGCGCAAATGTCCCTTCTTGATCAGAAGCGTAAGCAGCGCCCGCACGGCCGAATAGCCTGGCGGATCAGGTATCGCTGCCTGAATCTCGGCGGCCGAGATTTCCCCGCGTTGATAGACAACATCCATGATCTGTCGCTCGCGCCGGCTCAGTTCCTGAATCAATCGTTTCGACATGACCGTATGTTCTCGCGCTTCCCCATGCAGATTGTCGACGTTTATCTGCTAAGAATTTAGCACTACCATCCGCGGGTGTCAAGAGCAAATGCGAAGTTTTTAGCATTTTGTTAGTCAGGAATCGAGTTGCGACGGTTAGAACCGGCTGAAATCGCGGACATTCAGTATCCGATTTCGGGGTCGGAAGTCGTTGTTGGTTCCGGTTTCGCCGGCCGTTTGCGCAGAAGTTCGTCGGCCATGCGGCGAAGACGTTGCCAATCCTCCGCGCCAAGAATGCGCAGGGCAAAGACTCCGCCAACGAACGCCGGCAACAACAGCAATTTGACCAATCCGATGGTTAACAGGTAGAGCCACGGGCTAATCAGTTTGAGCGCGACACTCGACAGCGCCAAGTGGGTTGCCTCGTAGGATTCGATGCCGTAGGCCGCCAGATAGACGGCGATACTGAGCAGAGTCAACCGGGCGAGCTTGCCAAGTTCGAATTTCATCGGGTAGACGCGAATCGAAAGGTACCAGTTCAGCACCGCCAGGAACAGGAAGCCGAGGGTTGATGCCCAAGCGGCGCCCAATTTGCAGAAGTGCGGAATCAGCAGAAAGTAGAAGGCGATGCTGACGGCGGTGGTGAGCGCATGCCAGTTCTTGATATAGGTCTTCTTGCTATAGTAGATGCCGCCATCGACCAGACTGCCGAACCCTTGGAAACCGTGACCGAGCACCAGAATCGGCACAATGGTGTAGCAGGCGAAGTAAGTTGGGCCAACGATGATGCCGACCAGTTCGCGGGCATAGACGCTGAACACGACGCCGCAAGCGGCATAGGCCACCATCGTGAACGTCGTCAATTGCGCCAATTGACGCGGACCTTCGGGAGAGCGCAGGGTATCAACGATGCGTGGGCTCCAGGCACGTAACACCGGACTGAAGATCAAGACGCTGAGAATTTGCGCGATCCGGTAACCGGCGGAGTAAATACCGACTTCCCCGCTCCCGCAATACTCGTTGATGACAAAACGGTCGCCACTGAAGATAATGAAGGTGAACAGACCGAGGATCGAAAACGACCAGGTGAACTTGAGAATCTCCTTCGCCAGCGGCCAATGAATCCGGCGGACCGACCGCCAGAAGACCGCGACGCCTACGCTGAGCACAAAGACACCGGCGCTGACGATCTGCGCCCACAGCACTGCCGCCACTTTGTCATCCATCATGGTCAAGAACAGAATGTTCAGGCTGAGCGTCAGGGCCAGGCGCGTGGCCGAGATGGCAACGTATTTGCCGGGTTGCTCGGTCGCCTGAAAGTAGAGGAATGGTACAACGAAGGCCATTTCGAGCAAATAGCGCAGCCCGGCCAGCGCGATGTAGTGCGACGAGTCCGCAGTGTCGAACAGCAGGCCGGCCAGTGGCTTTTGCAGGAGGACCAGCGCCAGCGCGACGACTGCCGCGATACCGACGACGACGTAGATCGACGTCCCCGTGACGCGCTTCTGGTACTCGGGCTCGGTTTGGTCGCGGTAGAACCGGATATAGGTGATGCCGTACTG
>JADYYF010000195.1 GCA_020853795.1 Candidatus Zixiibacteriota bacterium | reverse complement strand
GCGTGGCCCAGGTTGAGCCGGGACGAAATGATCTGGTTGTCCGCGGCGGTGCGCCATCGGAGAATCTCTACGTTGTCGGCACGTTGGAAGTGCCAAACATCAATCACTTCGGCACGCAAGGCGCGACAGGGGGACCACTATCACTGGTGAATCTTGATTTTGTCAGTGGTACCAGCTTTTCAACCGGTGGGTTCGGGGCGCGTTATGGGGATAAGCTGTCGAGCGTGTTGGCGCTCGATTTGCGTCCCGGCCGGTCCGATCGGGTCGGTGGAAAGGGTACGGTGTCCGCATCGCAATTTGGCCTGAATCTGGAGGGGCCGCTGGGTCGACGCGGAAGTTTTCTGCTGTCGGCGCGCCGGAGCTATCTCGACCTGATCTTCCAGGCGGCCGGGTTTTCGTTTGTGCCGGAGTACTGGGACTTTCTGGCCAAGCTGGATTACCGTCTCGATCGGGCCAACAGCGTCAGTTTCACCGGCATCGGAGCGATCGACAACGTGCGCCAGAAAAACGACGATGCTGATAACCGTTTTGACAACTCGCAAATTCTCGCCAATGAGCAAGATCAGTTCATCGGCGCCGCCGTGTGGCAGCATCTGTTCGGCCGGGGATTCTTTGAAGTAACGCTGGGGCAGTCGGTTGTTGAATTCGATGTCCGCCAGAACGACTCGCTACTGAATCCGGTGTTCACCAACCGCTCGACGGAAAGTGAAACCTCGTTGCGCGCGGACTTGACATTGTCGGTGACGGCCACATCGAAACTGACGGCGGGGATTCAGGGGAAACAGATTGGATTCGAAGCGGAAATCCTAATACCCCGCCTCATCAACACGTTTGGAAACGAAATTGAGTTGGACCGCCGGGTGGATACGACAACCTACAAGTCGTCAGGCTATATCCAGTGGTCGCAAACACTGGGCCGCTTGAGCGGCAATGTAAGCGCGCGATTTGACAACTTCAGCCTGCTGGAAGACGGCCTGGTCTGGTCACCACGAGCAAGCATCGCCTGCGCACTCGACGATGTTACTACGATCTCGTTGGCAAGCGGGCGTTATTATCAGGCGCCGTCATACATTTGGCTGTTCGCCAACGGCGAGAACCGGCGGCTGAAGCAGGTTGGCGCCAATCACTATGTAGCGGGGGTAGAGCGAGTCATTCGCGACGCCACCCGCGTTCGGCTGGAATTCTATCTGAAGAACTACTTCGATTATCCAGCGAGCACGACACAGCCGTATCTGGTGCTGGCCAACACCGGCGCCGGTTATGGCGGGAAGAACGAGGGATTTGCAGCGTTCGGTGTCGATCCCCTGGTGAGCCGGGGCAGCGGACGTGCTCGTGGGATCGAATTGTCCGCGCAGAAGAAGTTCTCGGATGTTCCCTGTTACGGTACTCTGGCACTCAGTTACAATCAGGCGCAATACACGGCATTGGACGGCGTCCGGCGTCCAGGGACTTATGATCAGACGTGGATCTTCAACCTTGGGGGCGGTTACGTCTTTAACGAAAAGTGGGAGGTCTCCGGCAAGTTTCGTTTTGCAACCGGCGCACCCTACACGCCGTACAACGCGGATGGTACGCAGTCACCGGAGCTGTACAATTCGCATCGACTGAAGTCGAATCACGGTCTGGACGTCCGTGTCGACCGGCGCTGGCACTTCGCCAGTTGGACGATGATTACCTATCTTGACATTCAGAACGTATATAACAATCCCTACAATCAGCGGCCCCGCTGGGATGAACGCGACCGGCGCGCCGATGAGGGTGAGTCGATCGGGTTGTTGCCGTCGATCGGGATCAGCGTGGAGTTCTAAACTGTGCGACGCATTCTGATCACGGGCGCCAGCGGGTACATCGGCGGGCGGCTGCTCCGGGCTCTGGAAACCCGGGCCAGCCGGAATGAAGGGTCCGAGACCCTGCAACTTCGCTGCATGGCGCGCCGACCCGAAAACTTGCGCGGACGAGTTGCAGCGAACACTGAGATCGTAGCCGGAGACGTCGCTGATCCCGCCTCTCTGCGGAGCGCGCTCACGGGGGTCGAGACAGCGTTCTACCTGATTCATTCGATGGCGGAAGCTGAGGCGTTTGTCGAGCAAGACCGCATCGGCGCGGCGAACTTCGCAGACGCCGTCAGCGCGGCAGGCGTCAAGCGGATCATATATCTGGGCGGGCTTGGCAGCGGCGGGGAGCTCTCGCGTCATCTTGCTTCGCGCCAGGAAGTGGGGCGCCTTCTGCGCGACGCCGGAATTCCAACGATTGAGCTGCGAGCATCGATCATCATCGGCTCGGGAAGCCTGTCGTTTGAGTTGATCCGGACGCTGGTGAGCAAATTGCCGATTATGATTACTCCACGATGGACGCAGACTCTGGCGCAGCCAATCGCCATTGAGGACGTCATCGACTATCTTGTGGCTTCGATCTTCCTTCCCGTCGACACGAGCCGGGTCTTCGAGATCGGCGGCGCCGACCAGGTTTCTTACGGCGAGCTGATGCGCGAGTATGCCCGGCAGCGCGGGCTCAGGCGCTGGATTCTGCCGGTGCCGGTGTTAAGTCCGCGGCTTTCGAGTTTGTGGCTCGGATTGGTGACCCCGGTGTATGCCGGCGTCGGGCGCAAGCTCATCGACAGCTTGCGCAACGAGACGATCCTGCACGATCAGGAGGCACGGCGGGTATTCGGAATCAGTCCGCGCGGATATGCGGAGGCGATCCGCCGGGCGTTGATCAACGAGGACTCGGAATTTGCCGCCACGCGTTGGTCGGATGCGCTCTCGGCAACGCCGCATGCGCGCGGCTACGGCGGAGTCAGGTTTGGAAATCGATTGGTTTATTCGCAGGCTCTGCAAGTCACTTGCGGTCCGGTCCAGGCGGCCGCACCGATCATGCGGATCGGAGGCAATCGCGGCTGGTACTTCGCCAATTGGCTCTGGCAGCTCCGGGGAATTCTCGACTTGATTGTCGGTGGTCCCGGAATGCGGCGGGGACGGCGAGATCCGGAGGCTTTGAGCGTCGGTGATACAGTTGACTTTTGGCGTGTGGAAGCGGTAGAGGCCAGTCGACTACTTCGGTTGGCGGCCGAGATGAAGGTCCCGGGCCGAGCCTGGTTGCAGTTTGAGATTAATGCAACCCGTCAGGGGTCAGAGATCCGTCAAACGGCGATCTTTGATCCGGCCGGGCTATTCGGCCTGCTTTACTGGTATGCGTCTTACCCCATTCACCTGGTTGTCTTCAACTGCATGTTGCGTCGGATCGCAGCGGCTTCTGCTGGGGGTCGAGACGCGAGGGCAGGAGATGGCAGTGGACGATCCCGCTCATCGGAGATCGTCCACAAATGACGCTCGGCTAAGGCCTGTCAGTTTGTCGCCAGCGGCGACGGTAAGAGGGGCGGCTTAGTGACCTTGGTATCCGCCTTCTTCAGTTCCATTTCTTCGACCAGCACGGCCGGCGTAACGATGGTTGCCGGCATTTCATAGTCATTGCCGATCAGATAATTGTAGACGTAGCGGCTGTTGTCGGTCTGCACGATATCGCGCAGGATGCGCGAAGTGACGCTGCTGAATTGGAGACCGCGGACCGGAACCTCGCGGCCATCCGGGTACAGCCGATAGATCTCAAAGGGTATTGTCAGACCTTCGCCGCCGGCCTGCGCCTGACCGAACATCTGCAAGCCGGTACTGGGAGCGGAGAGATCGCGCAGGCGGCGCACAATCAACCCGTACGGCAAATCGATATCCTTGCACATCGCGATCAGATTCGCCTTAAGCTTGTCGAAGCTGATCTTGTCGGTAGACTCGAAGATCAGGTTAGCCGGCTTGGCGGTAACATCCTTGCTCACGGCTCCGCGCGCCGAGCCGGTCGGCTCCTTGATCTTCTTGGTCGGCGCGATGCCGATCAGGAAGTTGACCAGTTTGCCGTTTTCGACAAGTGTTGTCCGCTTCGGAACACCGCCGGCATCGTCGACTTCGTAGCGGCCGATCAGCGGCGTCTCGCCAATCCTGTCCAAAGTCGGGTCGTTGTAGACGCTGAAGGTCGGCGGCAGCACGCGGCGATTGAGCTTATTGGCGAAGTCCGAGGTCTCCAGCGCTCCGCTGATACGGTCGTTGTCCGACATCGGTGCGGGCATGTTCGAGACGTGCCGCGAGAACAACTGGCGGAAGAACTCACCAGCGGCCTCGCCGACGAAAATCACCGGTCCAATGTAGTCTTCGAGCGTGTCGGCGGTGATCAGCGCGTTCATCTTCTCGGCATTGCTGCGCGCCCAGGTCAGCAGCTGATCACGAGGCGGGATACGGCCAAAGTCATTCACGATGATGCGATCATTGTTGCTGACCATCTCGCCGTCGGGGGTGCGGCCGGCCATGTTCAGTTCGAAGCCGTAGATGCGGTCCCCGCGCAGTGTGCGGGTGCCTTCGCTGTTGGCGAGGTACTGATTGACGACAGAGGCCGTGACTTTCAGCTCAGAGGTGGTGATGGCCGGAAAAGCGCGGAAGACATCGGACATCGGCCGGGCGAGATCCTCGAAGAACTTCTGGTCGATATCGAACACTTCCGGCTTATCGAGGAACTTGTTCGGCGGTAGTTTGATGTGATCCGCGGGCCGATCCGGCATGATGCGCGTTTGCAGGTAGGCGCGCTTCTTGGACAGCGTCTCGAGGGCACCCTTATAGACACGATCAGTCGCCAGGTAAACCTGGTTGCGAACAGCATCGTAGTCGTCGTCAACCGGCAGCGTCACGAAATCGGAGCCAAAACTGCCAAAGCCGGAGGCGAAATTCGAGTTATCCAATTCGTAGCTACCGACACGGAGGTCGGTCGTCAGATAGCGCCCGCGTTCGAGGTGGGATTCGACCAGCATGCCGAGGCTGGCGGAGACTTCCATTTGCTGGTAATCATCAACCGTGTAGTTGATAAAGTACGGGCGCTCCAAGTTCTCCATGACGAGTTGCGATGTGTTGCGCTGTAGCTCGTCGTCCAGGACTTTGAAGACAACATCAGCGGTTGCGGCCGTCGCCGGCGCGACCAGGAGCAGCGCCGCTACCAGTGCCGCTGCGGTCAACGATAAGGATCTTACGTGCGTCATCTTACATACCTCCTTGACCGGCATCGCTGGTCTTGACCGGTTTGTACGGGGGCGGCAAGATCGGCGGTTTTTCCTGCTCCTTGAATTTCTTCTCGACCTCCAGTTCGGAGACGAGGATGCTCGGCGCCGTCGCCGATACCGGTACCCAGCCCGACTCAGCGCCGCAGGTGCCGTTGAAGATACCGTAGTCATTGCCGGTGGCGATGATGCGGGCAAAACTTGATAACGGCGTACCGACGATATCGACGCCACGAATCGGTTCCAGCGGCCGATCGTCGGTATAGCACTTGTATACGAGAAGCGGGATCACCTTGAACGACTGCGGACCGAAGCGCGAGGTGGTGGTGAAGCCGCCGGAGATGTCGTTAAAGATCAGGCCGTAGGGTTTGCCCTGCTTGCGGCACTCGTCTTTCAGGAGTTGCACCAGCTGGGCGAACGGCACTTCTTTGGAGGACTTGATCATGAGGTTACCTTGACGCGCGACGGCATCCATCCCCGCTTGTTTGCGACCGTGAGCGTTCGAGGTCGGGAATCCCTCTACGGGCGAGCGCGACATCAGGAAATTCTTGAGCACGCCATCCTCGACAACCGTCACCGGAGTGGTCTTGACGCCCTCGTCATCATAGCGGTAGAAACCACGCAGGAATTGTCCGTTGAAGTCACGGACGGTTGGGTCGTCATAGACATCGATGAAGTCGGGGAGGATCTTTTCGCCGACCTTCTTGGCGAAGGTCTGGCCTTCGAATTCGGACTTCTGACGATGGCCTTCGATGCGGTGCCCGAAGATTTCGTGGAAATAGACGCCGGTAGCGCGATTGACCAGAATTGCCGGTCCGATGTAAGGTTCTGCCAGTGGCGCCTTCAACAGCGCATCGAGTTCACTGATGACGCGATTAATTGCTGCGGTGATTTCCGCATCGCCGGGCAGACCGGCAGGTGTATCGGAGTCAAAACTCTCGTAGCGACTGATACGCATGCCGTCAGACGCGGTACCTTCACAGCGGACGAACAGCCGCGCGTACGACTGGCCGGTCTGGATCATTGAGCCTTCGCTCGAGACAAAGAAGCGGTTGTCATTGGTCAGACTGAGTTCGACGCTGGATTCTTCAACGAAAGGAAATTCCTTGAACATCCGGCTCAGTTCGCGCAGCCGGCCTCCCCACGTCTCCGTGTCCAGTCTGACAGACACCAGATCGCCGATGTACTGCTGCGGTTGCTCGCGCGAGAAGTCGGCGGAAGTATCCTCCTGCTCGACCATAACCTGCATGTTGGTCTTGACTTTGGTATACTGTTCGATCGCAGCTTTGTATTTGGCGTCGGTGGTGTTCCAAATCACCGTGCGCACCGCCTTGTCGTCATCCTCGAGGGGTAGTTCCGGTGATTGATTGAAGTTGAAGCCGAAGCCAAAACCACCACGGATCTCGCGGGTGTTGTCGAGCGTATAGTCGCCAACGCGCAAATCGACGTCGAGGATGCGGCGGCGATAGCCGTCTTCCTTGGTCAGTGCGCCGTACGATGCCGACAGCGAGCGCTGATCCGTGTCGGTGACATGGTAGGCAAGAAAATACATCGGCACAGTGTCGGCGTTGGCATACGCTTTTACCGAGCGGTCCAACTCGGTTTTCATTGCCTTCAGCAGCGGCGACGGCTCGGCCTTCTGTGCCCAGGCTGATCCGGCGATAAGCACTATCGCAACCATCGCGCCCAAGCATTTCCATTTCGTCATTTTACCTCCAGAATTGTCAGGAGCCCTGCTCCTCAGAGTTTGCCAACAAACTATGATATTCTACGGCGAACTTCCAGTGAAGATCGCAGAATCACAGGCGAGCAAAATCGGGGACGTCAGCGGCAGGCGCGATGCTCAGTAGCCAAAAGCCGTGATTGACGCCGTCTCGGTCTCGGTGATGAAGATTGTCCGATGTATCTGGTCAACAGCGATACCGGAGGGGCGTTGCAGGGCGCGGTCGCGCGGGTAGACCAGGCGGAGTTTGGCGTTGAGGTCATAAACGAAGACTTTACCGGCGATCTTATCGAGGACGTGGATTCGCGTCGCGGAGGAATCGGTGTTGTCCGTTACAATGGCCGCCGCAAAGGGCAGGACGATTCGCGTTTTCGGGGGTGGCTCGACCGAGCCCAGCGGGTGACCGTCGCTCGTGAAGCGAGAAATCGACCGGCTTTCGCCAACCCACAGCCTGTCATCGGGTGTGAGTAAGGTCATCCGCGGTTCGGAGAGCGTGCCGACCTTCTCATGCGGAAGCAGATCGAGCAGCTCAAGAAATTCGGCGAAAGGCTGATTGTCGACCAGCGAGATGATGGCGATACGATTAAGCGCGCCGTCCACGACGGCCAGGCGGCGACCGTCGGATGCAATTGCCAGCGGGTCGATACGATTAGACTGATCGGGATACCATTGGATCGAAGTCAGGAAGTCGCCTTCGCGGTCGTAAAGGGCAATCTGCCGGGCTGCGGTGTCAGCGACTATCAGCAGGGAGTCAGTAACGACGATCGAGTTTGGTATGACGGTTTGTGGCCGTTCCAGGCGGATCGTCTTGAGCAGGTCGAGCTGTGAAGAGTAGACTTGCACGGCCGATTTGCGGCTGAACGCGACATAGAGCGAATCCTTGGCGAAGGCCACCGCGCTGGGAATGACATCCTCCCCGTCCAAGCGCACTTGGAAGTTGGTCAATTCGACCGGGACGGTGTCAAGCGGCTGGGCGGTGTGTTCCGGCAGCGACATAGTCAGAAGCGGACGGATCTGAAAGCGGTACAGCCCATAGGCGACAAAGAGAATGACTACCGACAGGATCATCAGGGGCGGCGACAGCCGTCGGCGCCAACGAGGGAGCGCTTCCGTCACCTGATTCGGGTCATCGATGGTCGGTTTGGTCAGCATAGTGAACTCGGCTTGTGCGTACCGCTTGGCATCTATTTAGTTATCGGTATCCAGAGTGAATCACTGACGGCCATCTTTGATGAAACATTCCGGCGCGGGCACCAGTCTAACACGTTGGATTTCAGGAAGGAGGAACCGGATGACCAAACGACTTTATCGATCGACCCAGAGCCGGGTAATCGCCGGTGTCTGCGGCGGGATCGGCGAGTACTTCGACATCGATCCGGTCTTGATCCGCATCGGCGCGGTAATTCTGACCTTCGCCCACGGCATCGGCTTGATTGCCTACGTGGTGGCGTGGATCGCAATGCCCAAGCTGCGGCCGGAAACGGTCGTGGAGCCACAGCCAAAACCGGAGCCCTCGCCGTTACGAAAGTATCTGCCGGGGTTGTTCTTGATCGGCCTGGGGCTGATCTTCCTGCTCGACCGGATATTCTGGTGGTTCCGTTGGTCGTTGGTTTGGCCGAGCCTGCTGATTCTGGTCGGCCTGGCAGTCCTGTTCAGTTCCATCAAGCGTTCGCAGGAAACGGGAGGTATGCGTGAGTCCGTCGAGAGTTAGATGGGGGATACTGCTGATCCTGATCGGCGGAACCTTTCTGGCGATAAATCTGGGCTATTTGAGCTGGTGGGTCTGGGTCGATTTGTTGTTTCTCTGGCCTGTGCTTCTAATTGCGATCGGCCTGGAGATGATCGTCAAGCGGACCAAGCTTGAAATCCTGGGATACTTGTCGTCGCTGCTGATCATCGGCAGTTTTGTCTGGGCCATTGACGAGAACGGCGGCTTCACTGCCAGCACCGGCCGCGACAGTCTGGACCGTTCGCAGGCGTCGATCAACTACTCCGGCGAGCAGTCCGCCAATATCAAGTTGAATTTCTCCAATGGGCGTCTGTACGTCAATTCGCAGGACTCGCACCTGCTCCTGGTAAACTCGCAAGGACCGGTGAATCGGATTGCGATGCGCAGCAATTGTTCCGGCGGGCGTTGCGACGTCGAATTGGGAATTCGCTCGAAGTCGATCTTCAAGCGCACGACACTGATCGGCGGCGACAACTACTGGAAGTGTTATGCTCATCCGGGCGTTGAGTTGTCGTACACGATGGAGGTCGACGACACCGATGTGCGCATGTTTGCGCAGGATCTGAAGATTGCGAATCTCGACATCAGTGCCGACCACTCCGATCTGCTCCTTAAATTCGGACGGGAAGCCGCGCAGGTGACAGTCAAGCTGTCGGGACGCAGCTCGGATTATGACATCGTCCTGCCCGATTCGGTTGGAGTTCGCCTGGAGGGTGTGACCTTGTCGCAGCGAACGAAGGAGGCGCTCGGTATCGTGGACAATGGGACTTATCTAAGCAACTCGTTGTTCGGGACGGCAGCGGTCAATTTCACAATCGTCGGCAACCTAGATAACAGCAAGATCGACTTGAGTTACTTCAACACCGAACCGACGCCGGAGGGGACGATTTAAGGGGTTGTCGGAGTGATGCTTATCACGAGGCTGGTCGCCTCCTTTAGCGGCAGACCCTGGTGATTTTGGTAGTTCCATAGCCAGAGAACATTGACAAAAGGGCGAATATTTGTAACTTCTCTTCATGAGCTCCTGATATTACTTGCACGAAAGGTGGTTGTTTATGCGTCGCACTTTGTTTGCGCTCGCGCTCTTTGTTTTTGCCTCACATGCACAAGCCAACATCCTGAATGTGCCAGGCGAGTTCCCAACGATTCAGGCCGGGATCGATGCGGCGGCCAGCGGTGACACGGTGCTGGTAGGGCCGGGGGTGTATGTCGAGAATATTGACTATAAAGGGAGAGCGATCAGATTGCGGTCGTCGGGAGGAGCGGAAGTAACCTTCTTGACTGGTACAATTTCGGTAAACGAAGGTGAGGCTGTCGGAACCGAACTGTGTGGATTCTCTGTTGTTAATGGCTCGGCCACTTCGCTTGTGGTGATCGAGGCGAATGCCAGCATTGTGATCGAAGATAATATCTTCTTTAACAACTACGGTGGGGAAGTGCTGATAGGGTGCTACCAAGGATCGGTCTTGATCCGGCACAATCTGTTTCATCATAATACTGTTGGGAGCGCCTGCGTTGGCGTTTTCAGTGCGAGCACGACCATCATCAACAATACCTTCGCTGAGAATTCCCGGGGTTTCTTTTCACTGACCGGATCAACCACCGCAAAGAACAACATAGTCACCGGCTCGAACGCTTACGGTGTGTTTGGTAAATACCACGAACTAAGCTACAATGACGTATTCAACAACCATCCTGACTTTGAAAGCGCAGTTGCCGGCCCCGGAACTCTCTCTGAGGATCCACTCTACTTGGATCCCACTCAGGGACGATATGAACTGCAGCTCGGATCTCCCTGCATCGACGCCGGCGATGCAGCAGTTGAATTCAATGATCCCGATGGGACGCGCAATGATATGGGAGCGTATGCGTTCTTTCACGAACTGCCGCTCGCGCGCTCGATCGTCGTAGGTGAGATTGACAATTTTCACGTGACTTCACCGACCCCCCGTATTCGCTGGCAATATATCGGGGCTTCTGGCTCGGCTCAGGTCAAGTATCAGATCGAGGTCGGTACCGATGCCGATTGGTCGGAAGCCGAATTGTGGTCATCGGGAGAAGTTAACTATCCGGGATTCGAAGCACAGTACAGTGGCCCGCCACTTGGCCCGGGTTCTACCTGCTTCGGCCGGCTGCGAGTTGCGGATGACAGCGGCTGGGGAGCCTGGACGCATTTCAGTTTTCACCGGAATACTTCACCCTCGATACCCGCAATCGTTGATCCTGCAAATGATGTAACCTTGCCCAGTAGCTATGTCAGACTGCGGATCAAGCGCTCCCTCGACGCAGAGGGAGACGCCATCACTTACACTTTTTCCGTCGCTGTCGATTCGCTGTTCTTCGACAACGTGGTGGAGCTTGAGGGGCAGACCGACAGTCTAACTGCAAGACTCGTCGCGATTGATGATCCAGGGAGGTACTGGTGGCGATGCCGCTCGTTCGATGGTATCGAGTATTCGGAGTGGTCAGCGGCAGCGAGCTTCCTGACGAGGTCGGGCATCACGATCCGTGTGCCAAGTGACTTCTCGACGATTCAGGCGGCAATCGACTTTGCCGGAAGCGGCGATACAGTGTTAGTTGGTCCGGGCCTTCATACAGGTCGCATCGACTTCGCTGGAAAAGATGTGGTGGTGAAGTCTGAAGCCGGGCCTGAAATGACGATGCTTCAAACCGAAGACGGGAATCCCGTGGTCCGGCTGACCCGTGATGAATCTCGCGCTGCTGTGCTGGAGGGGTTCGGATTCCAAGGTATCCACGACAACGAAGAATTGATTCGGGTTGACAGCCTTTCCTCTCCTACAATTAGGAACAACCGGTTCCTCTACAATTCCGCGCAGTTCACGCTCATCTGGGTGGATTCGGGAAGACCGTTGATTGAGAAGAACGTCTTCTTCAATAACGAAGTCGGAAATGCCTGCATCGGCATTGTCGAGGATTCTTCGGAGATTCGCAACTGCACATTCCACTCCAATTCGCGCGGCTTCTTTAATCTCAGTGGTGAAGCCATCGCTCGAAACAACATTGTCACCGGCTCGACCGGCTATGGGATATCTGGCAATTATTCCTTCTTGGAATTCAATGACGTGTGGAACAATGAACCAGACTACTCTGACAGCTATATGAGTGGAACCTATGTAATGAACATCTCTTTGGATCCGCTGTACCGTGATGCTGTGGCCGGTGATTTGCACTTACAGCCACTTTCACCGTGCATTAATACCGGGGATCCGTCGCCAATACTCAATGATCCCGACGGATCTCGCTGTGATATGGGTGCCTTTCCTTTCCTTGCGGTTGCTCCCAGCGAGTTTGGACTGCTGGAGCCGCCCGATGAGCTTGGCCACCCTCTGACGTCGATTGCACCGGTATTTCGATGGAACCAGTCTCTGCCCACTTCGACAAGCGAGAATGTCACCTACTCGCTCGTCATTTCGATCGACAGTAATTTCGCGTTCTCGTCAACGCAGGCTGGAATCTCCGATTCGGAGTGTCTCCTTGCCGCACCCCTCTCCTGGGGGACGCGGTACTGGTGGAAAGTATTGGCGACCAGCACGTATGGCGGGGCACGGTGGTCGGATGAGGTATTCACGTTCCGGACCATGACGCTCGGGGATGCCGACGGATCGGGGCAGTTGAACATCTCGGACATCGTGTTCTTGATTAACTTCATTTTCGCTCAGGGACCGGCACCCGATCCGCTGGTGTCCGGGGATATGAATTGCGATGGGCGGATCAACATCGGCGACGCGGTGCGTCTTGTGAATTACATGTTCCTGAGCGGGCTGGCACCGTGCGACGATTTTCCGACGATGATGCCGGCAGTGGATTTCGAGAAGTTGGAGTCGATTCCGCATTCCTCTGATTAGTCATTTCCTGTATTCAAACCCCGGTGCTGCCGGGCCGTGAAGCGCGATGCGGCAGACAGTGATTGTCTGCCGCATCTTTCCGTCTTAAGATAACCAGAGATGAGCCGGTTTTGGGCTGATACCGTAGTCGTTGCCCACTTCCTGTGGGTCGTCTTCATGATCGGGGGTTCTGTCGTGCAGATGATCGCCATGAAGTCAGCGAAGCTGCGCGAGTGGTGCGTCATTCGGGCCGTACACGTCGCCGGAATCCTCTATGTCGCGATCCTCACCATCATCGGTCGTCCCTGTCCCTTGACTGTGTGGGAGGCGCAGTTGCGTCGCGCTTATGATGGGACACAGCCGGAGTCATTCCTGGTGCGCTGGCTGGAACGGTTGCTTTACCCCGATGTCGACCCATTGGTGGTGTATATTCCCACGATCGTCCTTGCGATTCTGTCGGTGCTGTCGATGTTGGTGGCGCCACCGGGCCGGTTGCGCCGCCTGCTTTCGCGCAACTGAGCGCGCAATCTCCGCCATCAATCTCACCGCCAGCCGCCGTATTACCGACTAGTTGGATCGATTAATTGAGGAGACGACTTTGTGAAACTACATTACTGGATTATCGCCCTCGGAATTTACATGCTGGCGATGGGGATTTTGGGTTATATCCGCACCGGCTCACCGACGGCGCTGTTTGTCAACGGCGGGATCGCGGTGGCGACGATCGTTTTGGGCTACTTCAACGGCGGCGGCAGCCCCCTGCTGCTGAAGATTACATTGGGCTGGGTGGCGCTGAACACGATCATGCTCACCTATCTGACCTTCAAGCGGATCGCGGCGCACAGCCAGGCTCGGGCCGGCTCGGAGTTCATCTTTGGCTCGATGGCGCTGTTCAGCTTGGTGGTGGCGATTTTGTTGATTCGCGAGGTGATGAGGGGATTGCGCAGTTAGAATCTGCCGACCAGGCGGTGCGGAGGTGAAATACGGGAAGAATGACTGCTATTCACCCATTGCTAAAAATCGACGTCGGGGGTAAATTAAGGACAGAGGGCGAGGTCCGAGGCAGGTCAGAACTGGACCGCTGAGCTGTCGCGTATTTCCAAACGCGCCCTCTCGCGAACGGCCGCTCGCGAACTCAACCAGGACGAGAACGCAGCGGTGACGTTCAACCAGCCGAACCTCACATTTCGGTACTCGCACCAGGAGCTCGGAGTCTCACAGCCGAGCTTCTACTTTCTTGGGGGACGGTCGCGTCGGGCGCAGCCGGGTGTTACGAGATCACGCCGTGTTTCTTGCCGACTTTGGTGAAAGCCGCAATCGCGCGATCGATATCTTCGCGGCTGTGGGCCGCGGAAATCTGCACGCGAATGCGCGCGGCGCCTTTCGGTACGACCGGGTAGTAGAAGCCGACCACATAGATGCCTTCGTCGAAGAGGTCGCGCGCCATCGCCTGCGAGAGCTGGGCGTCGTTGTCGAACTTACGCAGCAAAATCGGCGTAATCGGGTGAATGCCGGGATTGATGTCAAAGCCGCGGGCGGTCATTTCCTTGCGGAAATACTGTGTGTTCTCCATCAGTTTCTCCCGCAGATCATCGCTTTCATCCAGTAATTCGAAGGCCGCGATGCTGCCGCCGACCAAAGCCGGAGCCAGCGTGTTTGAGAACAGGTAAGGCCGCGACTTCTGACGCAGCAGGCCGATGATTTCTTTCTTTCCGGTGGTGAAACCGCCGGAGGCGCCACCCATAGCTTTGCCGAGGGTTGATGTGATGATCTCGACTTCACCGAGGACGCCGTTGATCTCGAGCGCGCCGCGCCCAGTCTTGCCGAGAAAGCCGGTGGCGTGGCATTCATCGACCATGACCAGCGCGTCGTACTTGTGCGCCAATTGAACGATTTCCTTGAGGCGGGCAATATCGCCGTCCATCGAGAAGACGCTGTCGGTGGCGATAATGATGTTGCGTGACGGCTGCGGCTCGCCGGAAAGGCCGGGGTGGTCCCACAGGTCCATGCCTTCGCGGGCGCGGATCAGATTCCGCTCGAGCGAATTCATATCGGAATGTTCGTAGATGTAGCGCTTGGCCTTGCAGAGGCGGATGCCGTCGATGATGCTGGCGTGGTTGAGGGTATCAGTGATGATGGTGTCTTCCGCACCAAGGAGACTTTCGAACAGGCCACCGTTGGCATCAAAACACGACGAATAAAGAATTGTATCCTCAGTCTGGTAGAATTCGGAGATCTTCTGTTCAAGTTGTTTGTGGATATTCTGCGTACCGCAGATGAAGCGGACCGACGAGAGGCCAAAGCCATAGTCGTCCAAGGCCTTATGAGAAGCTTCGATAATGCGCGGATGATTCGCCAGTCCAAGGTAGTTATTACTACAGAAATTCAGGACTTCACGGCGTTCATCTTGGCGGGGTAACGACACCCGAATCTGAGCCTCTTGAGGCGAGTGAATGACGCGCTCCTCCTTGAACAGACCGGACTCCCGGAGATGGGTCAATTCCTGACTGAAATCGTATTTGACGCGCTGGTACATAAGGTCTCCTTCTTGGGGAAGGAAATTACAGCAAAGGCGGGGGCAAGTAAACAGGATTTGTGGGGGCCTTGCCGGCAGCTGAATCCGGCCGGTTCTGCTTGACTCGCGAGAAGAATCCCGGCCGTCGGTTAGTACGGCCGGGGAAAATTATCTACATTCCGTACTTCTCGATGATCTGCTCTTTGGTCAGATGCAGGATACCGAACTTCTTGCCGACCTTAGTGAACGCTGCGAGAGCCTTCTCCAAGTGATGTTGCTCGTGGGCGGCGGAAAGCTGAGTGCGAATGCGCGCCTGACCCTTGGGCACCACCGGGAAGAAGAAGCCGACGGCATAAATGCCTTCCTGGTACAGCTCGCGGGCAAAATCCTGCGAGAGCTTGGCATTAAACAACATCACCGGCACGATCGGAGTCTCGCCCGGCTTAATCACGAAGCCGGCCTCGGTCAGACCTTTGCGCCAGAACGCGGCATTGCGTTCGAGCTTGTCACGGCGTTCGGTTGACTGGCTGATCAGGTCGATAACGCGATTGGCGCCGGCGGCCACGACCGGCGGGATGGTGTTGGAGAACAAATAAGGCCGCGCCCGCTGGCGGCACATTTCCACCAATTCGCGACGACCGGAGACGCAGCCGCCGGAGGCGCCGCCGAGCGCTTTGCCAAGCGTGGTGGTGATCACATCGATCTTGCCGACAACACCGAAGTGTTCGTGGGTGCCGCGACCGGTCTTGCCGATGAAGCCGGAGGCGTGGGAGTCGTCGAGGAAGACCATCGAGTTGTACTTCTCAGCGAGTGCGACAATCTTGTCCAGCGGCGCAAGGTCGCCATCCATCGAGAAGGCGCCATCAGTGATGATGATGCGGAAGCGCGCTTTCTGGTGGAGTTGCAGCTTTTCCTCGAGATGCTCCATGTTAGCATGCTTGAAAGTATCCTGCTGGGCTTTGCAGAGTCGCATGCCGTCGACGATCGAGGCGTGCACCAGGCGATCAGCGATCATGACATCTTGTTCACCGAGGATGGCTTCGAAGACGCCGGCGTTGGCGTCCATGCAGGAAGGAAACAGAATCGTGTCTTCGGTGCCGAGGAACTTGGTGAGCTTCTGTTCGAGTTCCTTGTGGATGTCCTGCGTGCCGCAGATGAAGCGCACGGACGACATGCCGTAGCCGCGGTGGTCGAGGCCGGCACGGGCGGCGGCGATGACCTCCGGATGCGACGACAGGCCAAGGTAATTGTTGGCGCACATGTTGATGACGCGTTTGCGCTCAGAGCCGATCGGAAATTCGACGTCGATTTCCGAGCTTTGCGGCGCGCAAATGATGCGTTCTTCCTTGAAGATGCCCCCAGCGCGAATTTCGTCGAGTTCGCGCTTGTACGAGTCTCTGACGGTATCTTGAAAAGCCATATTGAGCCTACTGCACGTTGAATTCCTTCAACAGCGCGATAATGTTGTTGACTGAGTCGAACGCCTTGGGTGTCGCTTTGGCATCCGGTATCTGAATATTGTATTTGTGTTCGAGGAAAAGTTTGAGCGAGACCATCGAGAACGAGTCGACGATACCGCCGGAAATCAGCGGGGTGTCGTAGTTGATGACCTGGTCTTCGTCTTCGAGGTACTCGCGCTTGACGTAGTCGAGGATCACATCTTTGATGTTGGACATTGATATCTCCTTAGCGAATTACATGTCATTTTCAAGAGTAGAGGTATCGCCGATCTCCTGACCCCATTCCTTGGCGCGGAGCAGGCGGCGCATGATCTTGCCGCTGCGAGTCTTGGGCAGTGACGGGGCGAATTCGATTTCCTGCGGCATTGCCAGTGCGGAAAGTTTCTTGCGGACGAAGTTCATGATCTGCAGTTCGAGGTCTTTGGACGCGGCGAAGCCGGGCTTGAGCGTGACGAAGGCTTTAACGACCTCCATATTGACGGGGTCGGGTTTGCCGACGACGGCCGACTCAGCTACAGCTTCATGTTCGAGCAGAGCCGACTCGATCTCGAACGGTCCGACCAGATGCCCGGCGGTGTTGATGACATCGTCGTCGCGACCGACGAACCAGTAGTAACCCTCGTCGTCGATGCTGGCGCGATCGCCGCAGATGTACCAACCGTTGACAAACTTCTTCTTATAGGTTTCCTCGTTTTTCCAGTAGCTGCGGATCATTGCCGGCCAGCCGGGTTTGAGCGCGATGAGACCGACGACGCCGCTGCGACCGATCGGTTGATGCGTTTTCATGTCGAGCACGGTGGCGGTCATGCCGGGGAAGGGCCGCCCCATCGATCCCGGCTTAATCTTCATCCCGGGGAAATTCGTGATCACAATGCTGCCGGTCTCGGTTTGCCAATAGGTGTCGTGGAAGGCCAGTCCGAAGACCCGTTCCGACCAGATGACGGCTTCGGCATTTAGCGGTTCGCCGACCGAGGCCAGATGGCGCAAACATGACAGATCATACTTCTTAACGATTTCGTCGCCTTCTTTCATCAGCGAGCGGATGGCAGTAGGCGCCGAGTACCACACGGTGATTCGGTGTTTTTGAATGAAGGCGTACCAATTGTCGGCGCTGAAACCGGCGTCGAGCACGCATTGAGTCGCACCACAGGCCCAGGAGCCGATAATGCCGTAAGAAGTCCCGGTCACCCAACCGGGATCGGCCGTGCACCAGTAGATATCGTCGTCGCGCAAGTCGAGTACGTAGCGGGTTGTGATATACTGCGAAATGATTGAGTAGTGCACGTGCTGGGCGCCTTTGGGCTTGCCCGTGGTACCGGAGGTATAGTGCAGAACCGACGGCGTCTCCGCCTGGGAAGGAAAGATGTCGAAGTGGTCAAGTCCACCCATCTTCTCCATGTGCATTGACACTTCGCCGTCCGCCAACGGCTTACTGGAGTCCTCGTCAACGATGATCGTTAGCCGCAAGTTCGGAAGTTCGGGTCGAATCTTGCGGACTTTGGCCAGATGCTTCTTCTGAGTGATGATCGCCGCGGTTTGCGCATCCTCAAGACGCGTCTGGAGCGATTCGGGACCAAAGGCGGAAAACAGCGGTTGAACGATACCGCCCATTTTCAGGACGCCGAGGAAGCCAATATATAACTCCGGCACCTTGTCCATGAAGAGGCAGATGCGTTCGCCGGGTTTGAGCCCGAGATCCAGCAGGTACCGGGCAATTGCATTGGAGTAGCGGCGGGTGTCGTTGAAAGTGAAGCGTTTGATCTCGCCGGTGTGCGATTCCCAGATGAGGGCCAGCTTATCGGCCTTGCCGAGCCGGCAAATGCGATCGGAGCAATACTCGCCGATGTTAATGATTTGTCCGGGTCGATATTCAAGTTCTTGTTCGGCAATCCCCCAACTGAAGTTCTGAAAAGTCTGTTCGTAATTGCCCATGTGCGCCACGGCAGTGCCTCCTGCCCGGTGAAAAGTTAGTGTTTGAGTCAGCAAGTGACCAATTCTTCGATAAATATATCGATTTTGGCAGGCGGCGGCAAGGAACTCCGACGATTTTAAGTGGGTTTTTTGTGAAAAAATTCACGACAACAGATCGTTGTTAGCTGCTCTAAGGCTGAGATAGTCGGTTGCGCTGATAGAATTTGACTATTTGTCGACGCCAAAGCGTTCGCCGAGAGCCGGATCGTAAATGTTCTCAGAACGAGCATCTGAGCGCTCGGCGATGAGGCGCAGGAAACCCAGATAGCGACCGTGATCGGCTTCGAGGGCTTCCGCTTCCGACGGGAAGATGCCTTTCCCCGTGCGTTCCAGCGCCAATTCGAAATCGCGCCAATGACGCCAACCGTCTCGTTGTGGCTCCACTTCTACTTTCGTTATCGAGGCGCTGCCTTGCCAGAGCTGTTTCCAGAAATGAGGTGTCTTGAAGCAGCGGCAGGTAGGATCCCAGAAGACTTTGCCGTTTTTCTGTGGCTGCGTCAAGTAGTCCGGCGGTGGACCGGCGAAATCCTGCATCAGGCCAACAACGACGATTCCGATCGAGCCGCTGGGCCGGACAAAGCGAGCGAGATAGTCGATAAAAAGATCATCGGTCCCGAAATACTGGTAGGCATCAATCGAGATTGCTGCGTCAAAGAAGCCTTCGGCAAAGGGTAGGGAGTGCGCCTCGGCCTTGATCGGGCAGATCTGGTCGGCCAGCTCCGCTTCGCGGATACGCCGCCAATTGTTGTCAGGACCGATCCAGAGGTCCGTCGCCCAGACCTTTGCCCCGTATTCGCGGGCAAGGAAGATGCTGGTCATGGCCTTGCCACAGCCGAGGTCCAGGATACGACTGCCAGGCGCAATCTGCAGTCGTTCACACAACCACTCCAGCAGCCAAATCGAACTTGGTCCCATCTGATTGTCGAGCATCCAATCGGTTGAATATTTTTGCGAGCGCGGGAATTCCGGCTTCTTGAGCAGCACATCAAGCTGATCCATACTCTCTCCCATCGACACAATGTTTTCGGTCGCAAGTCTGGACCGCAACATAGACGCTGGAGAATGAGAAACCAAGTCGATACCGGCCGACAGTGAAGGAGACGGCGGGTGATATCACCTCGCCGTCCCAAGTGCCATCGATCACGGGCGGAGTCTAAAGCATCGTAGCGAGGGCAAGGATGATCACGCCGAAGATCGTGTTCGTTCCGGAGAGGATGTCAATCATCTTGCCGGCCTGGCGAAACTCGAGACCGGGCGCTGTGCCGGGTGCAGGAGCGAATTTGCGTATTTTGGGGGCAGCGACAAAGGTGATTAGAATCCCGTTGATGGTCGCCAAGGCGAACAGGATGTGCTTGATTGTAAGGGTTAGACCGTAGCCAGCCGAGGTGTCAAACATGGCACCGTCCGGTGTCTTCATGATGCCGGTGATCAACAGGGCAATCATGCTGACCCAAGCAACGATAGTGAAACGTTTGGCGATGACGCCAAAGAGCTTTCCGGCTTGCGACGGATCAACCGCCGACATTGCCGGTTTCAGCACCAGCCCCATGAAGACCATGCCCCCGATCCATGAAACCGTGAACAACACATGCAGAAAATCCACCAGGTTAAAAGCCGACATCTCCGTTTTCCCTCCAGGTTAAAGTTATTGTCACCGGTACTATTCCAGTTAATGGACTCTGGTGTCCGAAAACTAATACGGAGCCTCTTGATGAATGTTTCATCATCTGTCCATGAATTTTGGTGAAGATTGGGAGCCCGGCCTTGCCGTTCTCGGGTACTCGTTCGGTTGCTTTAAATGGGATGGATTTTGCTTTGTTCAATTCGCCATCTTTATGGCGGCGAGGAGCTCGATTTGGCGCAGGTCAGCGGCCGATTTCACTTCAAGGCGCACACCGCACCCTTCCGCGTACTTGGGGGCTTTTTCGATTGCGTCAAGGACCCAAGGCGACAGCTTGCTGCTCTGGGCGGCGGCGACGGCCTTTTCGCCGAGGGCGAACGAAGCGAGAAAGTAGCCGTGACACGGAGTCATATGGAGGACGGTGCGTTTGTCGGTCCTGAGACGAAGTCCCCAGCCGTAGGCCTTGCCGGAGTAGCCCCATTCCGGGGAGATTGAAGCGAATTTCGAGTCAACATGCTGATGCAGTTTCAGCCAGAGGCTGTGGGCTTTACCGAGAACAATCTTGAGATCTTCCCCGGTCGGCGGGTGGGCTTTGTCTTCGAATGCACTAAGCGCCATGACTGCCTTCGTTCGTGCTTCTGCTAATCGAACTCATAACGCGGGTCGGCGGGAGTTTGTTCGGAACCGATTCGCCCGATCATGATCTCAGCCCGGGTGTAGTTTTCGCCTTTCATTGGCGCGCCGGAAAGCCGCCGCAGCATCGCGAGTTGACCGGTGTGTGTCAGGGCATCGGCAATCGGGCCCTGGAACAGCTTGGTCAAGTCGTAGCGGGTGGGCAGGCCGGAGGCGAGGAAGTCGTCGAACTTCTTGAGCGATTCAAAAAAGCGCGCGCACTCCTTGTCCCACTCTTGCGGGTTGGAATCGCGCCATTTTGGCTCGCCGATAGCCATGGTCAATGCCCAATCGAAGAGGTCGCCCATGTGCGCGACAATCTGCACCGGCGTCTTGCTGATCGGGCCGGCTTTGAAATGTGCGAACGATGCCGGCGCGCCGCGCATCGTCTTGGCGGCGCGGTAGGCCAGCGTGGCGAGGGTATGACGGATGATGTCAAGGTCGGTCATGGACATAAGGTGCCTCCTTCACGGCTGCGATGAAAGGCCGTCGCGGCATTGATAGCACGCTCAATGACGGCGAGCAATCACATTCTTGGCGCGGAAAACTTACCAACAAAGCGCAGCCCCGGGCGAACATCGCCCGAGGCCGGCAAGAACTTCGTTTGCGTCCCTCCGCTAATCGCTGATGCCGTACTTGGAGAAGTGGTAGATCGGTATTTGCGGTGACGACTGCTTCGCAACTTCTTGCACTTCCCACAATCCGGTCGACGGATTGAAGTAGAAGAGTACGGATTTGTTTCTGCTCGTCACCTGCGGATTCGGTTGAACGTACAGCGGGAAATTGAAGACCTGGCCTTCCGGACCGCAGTCCAACATCCAGAATTCACCAAAGGGCGCTTGCAGCTTGCGGACGCGAATGGTCAGGGTTGTGCTCTTGATCACGGCCATCCACGGCAGCGAGAAGCCGATGCGCTCGACCCCATGAATCACGTCGAACTGGTAGCCGCGCCAATCGACAGTCGCTGACAGCGTCGTGTCATAGAGCACCGGGCAGGTGTTGACGTTGATACCCGGACCCAGTTCCGGGTTGTCATCTCTGATGGTCTCGTTTAACCAGTCCAGCTTGTTCTGATTCGGATCGGTAACGGGGCCGGAGCCGTTCGTCGAACAGCCGCCAAGGAGAGTCAGGGAAAGTGCGATGACCAACACCATCAACAATGCCGGAACGTACTGCGCGTGATGTGATGATCTCTTCAACCTTCCTCCTCCGAGATTTCCTCAATCTCGATTTGAAACAATCTGTTTCGTGGGCAGAAGGGAGAGTCGCAAAGTGGCGGCCAAAGTGTTTCAAGACGCTACAGAAGTGATCCCAGTGGTTAAGTTCATGTCATTCGCGCACTTGCAGGGCCGAATTCTGGTCGGCGCTTGAGCACCAGAACTGAACAGCGAGATTTTTCGCAAGAAGTATGGGATGAAGAGGATAGTGTGTTGGGAATCGTCTACAGATTCCGAACGACGCGAGTACCGGCGACAATGTCGCCGAGGCGGGTACGCTCCTTAGTAAGGAGGATCACGACGACGCCGAGAATGCTGAAGGCGGGCAGGCCGTCGACCAGGCGGAGCGCGTTGCGAATCAGCGATTTCTTCAGGCCCGGTTTGCTGCCGTCGACGGCAATTACGCGCAAATCAAGAAGTCGTTTTCCGACCGTCCAGCCCAAGTACGCTTCCAGCAGGACATAGTAAGCGACAATTACGATGAAGAAGATCACGCAGAGCGGGTCGGAGATCATCCAGCCGATGCGCCAGACATGATCGGCGGAGGTCATCAACCAGGTGCCCTTGACGATTCTTGTGACCGGGAAGAACACGGCGCAAAACAAAATCCAGTCGAGGACCAGCGCCAGAAAGCGTTGGCCGAGTGTGGCGAAGCGTGGGACGGTGTCTGACATTGCGGCAACGTAGATTTTGATCAGTGATAGCGAATGATCGGCGCTGCAAAGAACAAGGGCAAGGAGAAAGTCGGAAGGAGGCCAAATGGCGACACGGTGGGCTATCGGTCAAATCCGGTTGCTCGCCTTGAACAGGCGATCAAGGCGCGGGAGGAACATCGGAGTGCACTCACGGTACGAGCGATACATCTGCCCAAATCTTCGCTCAAGCTCCGGCTCTTCGATTGCCTTGATTTCCCAAGTTACGCCGGAAATCAGGAGCGGCAAGAAGATGAAGAGAATTGTGACCGAGCCTAACCAAAGACCCAGCCCCGCCAAGAATACAAACAGGCCGGCGAACATGGGATTGCGGACAAGTCGGTAGAGGCCGGAGGTGACTAACGTGGGTGGAGGACTGATCGGAACCGGAGTACCACGACTCAGCAAGAACTGTGCTACAGAACCGACCATCATTGCCATGCCGATTGCTATCAGCGGATAAGCGACGTATGGAACGACCGGCGAAGAAATCTCCTGCAATTCGAGCCACTCACCGAGGTAATACACGCCAAGAGCAGCGAGCAAGACAAGAGTGAAGAAGACAATCGGTGCCAAGGCGCAGATGGCGTATTTGCGGGGCGAGCGATCCGCCGCGGCGCGGCTCAGATACTCGATAGCTTTTTCACGGAGACTCACTTCAGTCCCTCCTTGAGTATGCCGCTTTGGGGCCGGTCTCGTTGGAGCTTCTCATGCGAACGGGTCCCGATCAGTGACGACTTGTCACATAATCTTGTAGTTGCGACTCCGGAGCGACTGGTTGACTTCACACATTGATAATCACCTTACCGCGCGCGCGCTTGGTTTCGAGGTAGCGAATAGCCTCCGCAGTTTCGGCCAATGTGTACTGCCGGTCGATTACCGGGAGTACTTTGCCGGATTCAAGGAGGTCTTTTAGGAAGAGCAAATCGGCTTGATTTGGTTTCGCCATTCCCAGTCCGACGAGCTTGCGATTTCCGAGCGATGCCAGCGGCGCGAGGAGCATCTCTTTAAACATGTGTGATAACGTTGAGAATCCGGCACTGACGCAGATACCGCCGGGGTGGAGTGCGCGGCGAAATTCGAATGCAGAGCGATTGGCGATGGCATCGAAGATCAGATCGTAGCGCTTATCGCCTGTTGTGAAATCTTCTTGCGCGTAATCAATGACATGGGTGGCGCCGATCGAGCGCACCAATTCGAAATTGCGGGCACTGCAGACGCCCGTGACCTCCGTGCCGTACGATTTGGCGATCTGCACGGCGAACGATCCTACACCGCCGCTCGCGCCGTTGACCAACACGGACTGCCCGGGACGGATTTTTCCCTTATCGCGTAGACCCTGCAGCGCTGTAAATCCTACGACGCCGACTGAGGCTGCTTGCGCAAATGAAAGGTTGGGCGGCTTGAGCGCCAATATTTCTTCGCGGGCGATGGCGTACTCGGCGAAAGCGCCGGCACCACGGCGAGCCATGCCGAAGACTTCATCGCCAATTCTGAGATGCCCGACCTTTTTCCCGACGGCGGCCGCCGTGCCGGCGAGATCGGCGCCGAGTGTGGGATTCTTCGGTTTGAGCAGCCCGTCGACGAGGCGAATCAGGAAAGGGTCGCCGCGCATCCGATGCCAGTCGAGCGGATTGACGGAGGCCGCCTGGACCTTGACGAGAACCTCGTCATCCTGAGGTGAGGGTATTTCCACCTCCCGGAGTTCGAGCGTGTCCGGTGGACCATATTGCGGATAGATGATGGCTTTCAAGCAAGCGTCCTTGTTGGCAGTGTAGCGGAATGATAGTTCATTGCGGTGGAGTTGGCAAGACAGGCGGCTGAGCGATATCCTAACTTCACTTGAGCGCGGTCGGGAATCCTTTCCCGACCGGGCGATTGCCGTCAGGAAAGGATTCACCCAAGGGGGACTTCGCCTGACGGCACGGTGCGATGCGAAAGTCCGAACCGGGGTTCGGACCTACTTCATTTCGTCGTTTTGGCGCCCATTTGGATACCGAGTTGTTCATACACAACATCGTTGGGCTCCCACAGTTCGATCTTGTTTCCTTCGATATCCATGATGTGGACGAACTTTCCGTAATCGAAGGTTTCGATGGTGTCGGTGACGGT
>JADYYF010000194.1 GCA_020853795.1 Candidatus Zixiibacteriota bacterium | reverse complement strand
TCAAGTTGCCGGATGGCGTGGAGATGGTGATGCCGGGGGACAACATCCAGATGGAAGTGGAGCTGATCATGCCGATCGCGATGGAGAAGGAACTGCGGTTCGCCATTCGCGAGGGTGGTCGCACCGTCGGCGCCGGCGTCGTTGCCGAGATCATCGCGTAGTCTCCGGAGCCGAGTGATACTGCAGATGCTGACAATTGTGGCACAGGCCAGTAGCTCGAATGGTAGAGCGCCGGTCTCCAAAACCGGATGTTGGGGGTTCGAGTCCCTCCTGGCCTGCCATTTCTAATGAAGAGAAGGTTGTATGAACCTGCGTGACAAAATCGTGACCTACTACGAAGAGACCATGATCGAAATGAAGAAGGTCACCTGGCCGACGTGGGACGAAGTCCGTGGCTCGACGATCGTCGTGATCATCACTTCAATCCTGCTGGCGGCCTTTACCTTCGCCGTCGATTCCGGTCTCTCCTATCTAACCCGTTTGGTGCTGAGATCGTAATGGCCAAACAGTGGTTCGCCGTCCATACCTATTCGGGTCAGGAACAGAAGGCCAAGCGGCATCTGGAAAAGATGATCGTTACTGAAGGCCTGGAAAACAAGTTCGGCGAGATTCTCATCCCGACCGAATTGGTTACCGAAATGAAGCAGGGCAAACGCTCGACCTCGACCAAGAAGTTTCTGCCCTCCTATCTGCTCATCGAAGTGGAATTGGACAAGCTGCTCGAGCAGCGCATCGTCAACACGCCCGGCATCACCAACTTTGTCGGCTCCGCCGGCAAACCGACCCCGCTGCGCCGCGATGAGGTCGACCGCATGGTCGGCAAGATGGATTCCAAGCGCGAAGTCGAATTGGATGAAGTCCCGTGGCATGCCGGCGACCAGGTCAAGGTGATCGACGGCCCGTTCTCGGATTTCTCCGGATTCATCTCCGAGATCAATCTCGAGCGCAAAAAAGTCAAGGTCATGGTTTCGATCTTTGGACGTCCGACTCCCGTCGAGCTGGACTTCCTGCAAATTGAATCGGTCTAAGAGGAGTTTAAAGTTGTGGCAAAGAAGATAACCGGATTCGTAAAGCTGCAGATTCCTGCAGGACAGGCGACCCCGGCGCCGCCGGTCGGTCCGGCTCTCGGTCAGAAGGGCGTCAACATTATGGAATTCTGCAAGGCGTTCAACGCCCGCACGGGGGAAAAGTCCGGGCTCATTATCCCGGTCGTCATCACCGTGTTCTCTGACAAGAGTTTTACCTTCATCACCAAGACACCGCCCGCGGCCGTCTTGTTGCTTAAAGCGGCCAAGATCCCCAAGGGCTCCGGCACCCCCAACCGGGACAAGGTTGGGCGCGTGACCCGGCAACAAATTCGGGAAATCGCCGAGATGAAGATGCCCGACCTCAACGCCGCATCGCTCGAAACGGCCATGAGCATGGTCGCCGGAACCGCCCGCAGTATGGGCCTGGAAGTGGAGAATTAAGGCCATGAAGCACGGAAAAAACTACAGCAACGCGCGCAAGAAAATGGGCGAAAAACTGCCGGTCCCGCTCGAACAGGCCGTCAAAGCCGTCAAGGGTAACGCCTACGCCAAATTCGACGAAACCGTCGAAGTGGCCGTCCGCCTTGGCGTCGATCCGAAACAAGCCGATCAGATGATCCGCGGCACCGTCGCCCTCCCCAACGGCACCGGCAAGAAAGTCCGCATCCTGGTGATCGCCAAGGATGAGAAGCTGGAAGATGCGCGCGCCGCCGGCGCCGATCATGCCGGCAACGAAGACTATCTGGAAAAACTTAAGGGCGGGTGGGCCGACATCGATGTCATTGTCGCCACCCCCGACATGATGGGTAAACTTGGTCCGCTCGGCAAGGTGCTTGGTCCCAAGGGACTGATGCCGAACCCGAAGGCCGGCACCGTCACCGCCGATGTCACCAAAGCCGTGCGCGAAATCAAAGCCGGCAAAATCGAGTACCGCGTCGACAAGACCGGCAATATCGGTGTGCCGATCGGCAAGGTCTCGTTTACCGAAGAACAGTTGGCTCAGAATGCGATGGCTTTCCTGGAAGCGATCATTAAGGCGCGTCCGGCTTCGGCCAAAGGCACCTATCTGAGAAATGCTGCGATGAGTTCAACCATGGGCCCGGGCGTAAAAATCTCGACCGCCGATATTCTGGCGCGCGTCAAAACCGCTTAGGAAGGAAGTACGTTACCGATGCCAAATCAGCAAAACCTCGAGAAAGTCAGTCACCTGACGGAAACCTTCAAGAGCGCCCAGTGTGTCGCCGTGACCGACTATGCCGGTCTGACCGTAGAAAAAGCGACTTTGCTGCGCGCCGAATTGCGCAAGAAGAACATCAAGTATGTCGTCGCGAAAAATACTCTGATGCGCATTGCCGCCAAGGAAGCCGGTATCGTCGGGCTCGACCAGTACTTTAAAGGTCCGTCCGCCGTGGCCCTGGGGCACGAGGATCCCGGCGCGATGGCCAAAGTCCTGTTCGACTTCGGCAAGGACAACCAGAAGCCGCAGATTCGCGCCCTCTATATGGACGGGATGGTCTACGGCGGCGCCGATGCCGAGCGCATCGCCAAGCTGCCTGGCCGCGAGCAACTCCTGGCCATGGTCGTCGGCAGCGTCAGCGCGCCGCTGTCAAACTTCGTCGGTACCCTCGACGGCGTGATTCGCAAGTTCGTCGGTACGCTCGAAGCCATGAAAGAGAAGATGAATAATTAACGTGTTTTCGTCCGTTGCCGGACTAACGCTCCGTTGATGCCGGAGCGGCCGCGCGTCTTACGCACTCACGCCCGGCGGTCCGTTCAGCGGCGCCAGTTTTTGAGGAAACGAAGGAGTAGAGATGTCAGACAAAGTCGATAAGCTGGTTGACGATATCGCGGGTCTTACCGTGATGGAGTTGTCCGACCTGTCTTCCAAGTTGCAGGAAAAGTTCGGCGTCAGCGCCGCCATGCCGATGATGGCGGGCGGGATGATGCCCGGCGCCGGCGCTGCCGGCGGCGGTGAAGCCGTGGCCGAAAAGACCGAGTTCAACGTTGTGTTGACCGCAGCCGGCGACAAGAAGATCCAGGTCATTAAAGTGGTCCGCGAATTGACCGGCCTTGGACTCAAGGAAGCCAAGGACTTGGTTGATAACGCCCCCGGCGTCGTGAAAGAAGGCCTCTCCAAGGATGAAGCGATGAAAGTCAAGGAGAAGCTGGAAGAGGTCGGCGGCCAGGTGGACCTTAAGTAACTTTGCTTTTCTTCAACAAGACCCGGCCCATCGGGCGGTCGGGTCTTTTGCATCTTTAGCCTTCGGGAACTTCCGAACGCCTAAGGTGTTTTTCTGTTTTTACGGCGCAACCGGTTGCATACCGGCGCGAGCGATGTTTGTGAAAGCGTAATCTGGCGGATTTGTTAGTCTTTGTGACAAAGCCATCATCCTTTAAAGGAGAGTGAACTCTTGGCCAAGGTTTCAACTCTGAATCGGCGGTCGTACGGCAAGTTGACCATGGAACCGGAAATGCCCAACCTTCTGGCGATCCAGCTGGAATCGTTCGAGGAATTTCTGCAGGCCGACTTGTCTTCCGACAAACGCAAGAAAATCGGGTTGCAGCGCGTCTTCGAGGAGATCTTTCCGGTATCCGACATCCGCGAAAACTATACCGTCGAGTTCGTCAAGTACTCGATCGGTAAACCGCGGTACTCCATCCAGGAATGTCAGGACCGGAACATGACCTACGCCGTGCCGCTCAAAGCGACACTGCGATTGATCTCCTATGAACAGCCGGAAGAAGAAGAAGGGAAGGAGACCAAGAAGAAAGAGACCAAGAAGGTTAAGGACGTTATTGAAAACGACGTCTTCCTCGGCGAGTTTCCGCTCATCACCGAGCAGGGTACCTTCATCATCAACGGCTCCGAGCGCGTCATCGTCAGCCAGTTGCATCGCTCTCCCGGCGTCTTCTTCGACGACGAGATTCACCCCAACGGCAAACGCCTCTTCGCCGCGCGCATTATCCCGTACCGCGGGAGCTGGGTCGAAATCAACCTCGATGTCAACGACATGATGTGGGTTTCGTCCGACGGCCGTAAGAAGCAGCCGATCACGATGTTCCTCCGCGGACTTGGCCACTCGACCGACGAAGACATCCTCAAGCTGTTTTACGACACCGAAGCCGTCGCCGTCTCCAGCCGCTCCGTCGCCAAGGTCATCGGCAAGCTCTCCGCCCAGACCGTCGTCGACAAGGAGTCGGGCGAAGTCCTGATCTCCGCCGGCGAGGAAATCACCGAAAACCTTGCCGAGAAAGCGGTGGAGGCCGGCGTCAAGGACATCAAGGTGCTCAAGATCGACGCCACCAAGGACGCCCGCGTCATCGCCAATACCTTTAAGAAAGACGTTACCAAGTCCACCGAGGAAGCTTTGGCCAAGTTCCATGCGCTGCAGCGCCCCGGTGAGCAGTTCACTCCCGAGGTCGCCTCGAACGTCATGGAGAAAATGTTCTTCGACGCCAAACGCTGCGATCTCGGCGAAGTCGGCCGCTATATGCTGAATCAGCGCCTGAAACTGAACACCCCGATGACTCACAACGCGCTGACACCGGACGACTTCATCAAGATCATCTCGTACCTGCTCAAGCTGCGTAACGGTGAGGGCTCGATCGACGATATCGATCATCTCGGCAACCGCCGCACCCGCACGGTCGGCGAACTGCTCGAGAACCTCTTCTCGGTCGGTCTCTCGCGCGTCGCCCGCACCATTCGCGAGCGGCTCTCGCTCAAAGACACCGAGAAAGTCGCGCCGCATGAACTGATCAACGCCCGTACCGTTTCGTCGGTCGTGGACACCTTCTTCGGCTCGTCGCAGCTCTCACAGTTTATGGATCAGACCAATCCGCTGGCGGAACTGACGCACAAGCGCCGCCTGTCGGCCCTCGGCCCCGGCGGTTTGACCCGCGAGCGCGCCGGCTTCGAAGTCCGCGACGTGCACCATACCCACTACGGCCGTATCTGCCCGATCGAGACGCCGGAAGGACCGAACATCGGTCTGATCGCCTCGCTCGCGACCTATGCGCGCATTAACCACCTCGGCTTCCTGGAAACGCCGTACCGCAAGGTCGTCAACGGCAAGGTGACCGACCAACTGGTCTTCCTCAACGCTGACGAAGAAGACGATTATCATATCGCCCAGGCCGCCGAGCCGATCTCGTCGCATGGCAAGTTCCAGAACGACCTGATCACGTGCCGTCTCCGCTCCGACTATCCGATCGTCGAGCCCAGCAAGGTTGACTACGTCGACGTCAGTCCCAAGCAGCTCGTCTCGGTCGCCGCGTCCTTGATTCCGTTCCTGGAACATGACGACGCCAACCGCGCGCTGATGGGCTCCAACATGCAGCGCCAGGCCGTGCCGCTGCTCGTGACCGACCCGCCGTATATCGGCACCGGCATGGAAGGCAAGGCCGCCCGCGATTCCGGTGCGGTCATGCTGACCAAGGTTGCCGGCGTGGTCACCGAGGCCGATGCCGACCACATTACGATCCAGCCCGACTCCAAGGTCAAGGGCGACGAATTGGGCTTCATCGAGCCGATCACCTACAGCATGATCAAATTCAAACGCTCGAATCAAGACACCTGCATCAACTATCGTCCGATCGTCGATGTCGGCGAGCGCGTCAGTATCGGCGACCCGATCGCCGACGGCCCCGGCGTCCATGGCGGCGAGTTGTCGCTCGGCTATAACGCCCTCGTGGCCTTCATGCCGTGGCGCGGTTACAACTTCGAGGACGCCATCATCGTCAGCGAAGCGCTGGTACAACGCGACATCTTTACCTCGATTCACATTGAAGAGTATGAGCTTCAGGTCCGCGACACCAAGCGCGGCGCCGAAGAAATCACCCGTGAAATCCCCAACGTCTCCGAAGAGGAGCTCTCGCACCTCGATGAACACGGTATCGTCAAGACCGGCACCGAGGTCGAAGCCGGCGACGTGCTGGTCGGTAAGGTGACGCCGAAAGGCGAGACCGAACTCTCGCCGGAGGAACGCCTCCTGCGCGCCATCTTCGGGGAGAAGGCCGCCGACGTCCGCGACGCCTCCTTGAAAGCGCCGCCGGGGCTTAAGGGCATCGTGATCGATACCAAGATTTTCTCGCGTAAGGAAAAGAGCGAAGAAGCCAAGAAGCGCGAGAAAGCGGAATCAGCCGCGATTCGTAAGAAAATGGGCGACAAGATCAAGATGATCAAGTCGCACCTCAACGAGCGGCTTGAAACGATTCTTGAGGGCGCCACCTCCAAGACACTCAAGCACGCCGAAGAGGGCACTGTCCTCCTGCGCGCCGGCCAGAAGTTTAAGGAAGGCACCTTGGCCGAGGTCGATGTGCTTGCCTCCACCTGGCGCGACGGCGTCTGTTCCGATGCGCGTCTCGACAAGAAGGCCCTGAGCATCGTCGCGGAAGCCGAGAAGCTTGTTGGCGATTGTCAGGAACGTCTCGACATCGAACTCGACAAGATCGCCCGCGGCAGCGAACTGCCGCCCGGCGTCAAGCAGCTCGTCAAGGTCAAGATCGCCATTCGCCGCAAACTTTCGGTGGGCGACAAGATGGCCGGCCGTCACGGCAACAAAGGCGTTATCGCCAAGATCGTGCCGGTCGAGGACATGCCGTACCTCACCGACGGCACCCCGGTGGAGATCATCCTCAATCCACTCGGCGTTCCCTCCCGTATGAACGTCGGCCAGTTGCTCGAAACGCATCTCGGCTGGGCGGCCAAGGCTCTCGAAATGCCGATTGCCACCCCGGTCTTTGACGGCGCTTCGATCGACGAAATCAAGGGCGAACTGAAGAAGGCGGGACTCCCCGAATCGGGTAAAACCGTCCTCTACGACGGCAAGTCCGGCGAGCCCTTTGATAATGAAATCACCGTCGGTGTGATCTATATGATGAAACTGTCGCATTTGGTCGACGATAAGATTCACGCGCGTTCGATTGGACCGTATTCGTTGGTCACGCAGCAGCCCCTTGGGGGCAAGGCGCAGTTCGGCGGCCAGCGTTTCGGCGAAATGGAGGTCTGGGCATTGGAGGCCTACGGCGCGGCCTACGCGTTGCAGGAAATGCTCACCGTCAAATCGGACGACGTCGTCGGACGTTCCAAGATCTACGAGGCCATCGTTAAAGGCGAAAATCCGCCCGAACCCGGCGTGCCGGAGTCGTTTAACGTCCTCGTCAAGGAATTGCGCAGTCTCGGCCTCGATGTCGAATTGATCGAGAGCTAACTATGGTCAAGGAATGTCAGCTGAAGGAGGTATCCTAGTGGTCGATTTTTCCGTTAAACAGCAGAAGCGGCCCTCGGACTTCAAAGCGATGAAGATACAGTTGGCGTCGCCGGAAGTCATTCTGTCGTGGTCTTACGGCGAAGTCACTAAACCGGAAACGATCAACTACCGCTCGTTCAAACCCGAACGCGACGGCTTGTTCTGCGAACGCATCTTCGGTCCCGTCAAGGACTGGGAGTGCTCGTGCGGCAAGTACAAACGCATCCGCTTCCGCGGTATCGTCTGCGACCGTTGCGGTGTTGAAGTCACTCAGGCCAAGGTGCGGCGCGACCGCATGGGTCATATCGACCTGGCTGTCCCCGTCTCCCATATCTGGTATTTTAAGTCGCTGCCGTCACGCATCGGCTACTTGCTCGATCTGTCAGTACGCGACCTGGAACGAATCCTCTATTACGAAAACTACATCATCGTCGATCCGGGCAATACCTCTTACAAAGAGAAGGATATTGTCACCGAAGAGGAATTCCAGGAACTGGATGCTTCCGGCAAGCAGTTTGAAGCCAAGATGGGCGCCGAGGCGATTCAAGCGCTCCTCAAGCGCGTTGACATCGAAGAACTCTCGATTCAATTGCGCGCGCAGGTCAAAGTCGAAACCTCGGCCCAGCGCAAGAAGGACATGCTCAAGCGCCTGCGCGTTATCGAGGCCTTCCGTCAGTCGAACAATCGTCCCGAGTGGATGGTCATGACCCGCATCCCGGTGATCCCGCCGGACTTGCGGCCCCTGGTGCCGCTGGAAGGCGGACGCTTTGCGACCTCCGACCTCAACGACCTCTATCGGCGCGTTATCAACCGCAATAACCGGCTCAAAAAGCTCATCGACATCCGCGCCCCCGAGGTCATTCTGCGCAACGAAAAGCGCATGCTGCAGGAAGCCGTCGATGCGCTCTTCGACAACGGCCGCCGCACCAATTCCGTGCGCGGCGACTCCAAACGGCCCCTCAAGTCGCTCTCCGACCTGCTCAAGGGCAAGCAAGGTCGCTTCCGGCAGAACCTGCTCGGCAAGCGCGTCGACTACTCCGGTCGTTCCGTGATCGTTGTCGGTCCCGAGCTGAAATTACATCAGTGCGGTTTGCCCAAGACCATGGCGCTCGAACTCTTCAAACCGTTCATTATCATGAAGCTGGAAGAGAAGGGTTACGTCCAGACCGTCAAGTCGGCCAAGAAGCTGGTCGAACGCGAACGCCCCGAAGTCTGGGACATCCTCGAAGAGATCATCGCCGATCATCCGGTGATGCTCAATCGCGCCCCCACCTTGCACCGTCTCGGCATCCAGGCCTTCTATCCGGTGCTGGTTGAGGGCAAAGCAATCCGTCTGCACCCGCTCGTTTGCGGCGCCTTCAACGCCGACTTCGACGGCGACCAGATGGCCGTCCACGTGCCGCTCTCCTTTGAGGCGCAGCTTGAGGCGCGCATCCTGATGATGTCGACCAACAACGTACTGCTGCCGTCCAACGGTCGCCCCGTCGCGACACCGTCGCAGGATATCGTTATCGGCCTGCACTACGTCACCAAGCCCAAGAGCAAGGCCAGGGGCGAGGGACTCAGATTCGCCACCATGGACGAAGCGCTCTACGCGCACGCGATGGGCGAAGTCGAACTGCACGCCAAGGTCAAGGTCGAACTGGAAGGCAAGTTGGTCGAAACGACCATCGGCCGGATCTTGTTCTACCAGATCTTCCCGAAGGAAGTGCCGTTCAGTCTCGCCAATCGCCCGGCCACCAAGAAGAATCTGGAGGAGCTCGTGCTCGAAGCGCACAGCCGCCTCGGTTCCGTGCGCACCTCCGACTTCCTTGACAAGCTGAAACACCTCGGTTTCGAGTATGCGACGCTCGGCGGCATCACCGTCGGCATCGACGATCTTTCGATTCCCAAGAAGAAGAAAGACCTCGTCGCGCAGGCCGAGAAGGAAGTCACCAAAATTCAGCGCGACTACGAGAAGGGCGTGATTACCAACGGCGAACGCTACAACAAGGTCATCGATACCTGGACCCGCACGTCCAGCGAAGTCGCCGAGGAAATGTTCCGCGGCCTCTCGCTCGAGAAGGAAGGCTTCAACCCGGTCTACATGATGGCCGACTCCGGCGCGCGGTCCTCCAAGGATCAGATTCGTCAGCTCGCCGGGATGCGCGGCCTGATGGCCAAACCGCAGAAGCGGATGACCGGCGCCGTCGGCGAAATCATCGAATCACCGATCGTCGCCAACTTCCGCGAAGGCCTCAACGTGCTCGAGTATTTCATCTCGACCCACGGCGCTCGCAAGGGTCTCGCCGACACCGCGCTTAAAACCGCGGACGCCGGCTACCTGACCCGCCGTCTCGTCGACGTGGCGCAGGACGTCATCATCACGGAGGACGACTGCGGCACCGTCATCGGCATCCACATCTCGGCCCTGAAAGACGGCGAGGAAGTCATCGAGTCGCTGCAAGACCGTATCGTCGGCCGTGTGGCGATCGAAGATGTCTACGATCCGATCCAGACCGAGCGCATTCTCGCGCGCGAGAAGGAAGAAATCGACGAGCTCGCCGCCCAGGCGATCGAAGAGTCCGGCATCGAGTCGGTCCATATCCGTTCGGTGTTGACCTGCGAATCGCGCCGCGGCGTTTGCGCCAAATGCTACGGCCGTAATCTGGCCACCGGCCAGATGGTGCAGCTCGGCGAAGCGGTCGGCGTTATCGCCGCCCAGTCAATCGGCGAACCCGGCACGCAGCTCACCCTGCGAACTTTCCACATCGGCGGTACGGCCGCGCGCATCACCGAACAATCGTTCGTGACCGCCAAGGCCGACGGCCACGTGGAATTCGAAGATATTCGCACGATTACCCGCGAGTCCGGCGACGAAATCGTCGTCTCCCGGAACGGCCGCATCAAACACTTCGATACCGAGGGCCGCTATCGCACGACCTATACCGTCCCGTACGCCGCCATCCTGCGCGTCAAGGCCGGTGACAAGGTCCACAAAAACGATCCGGCCAACCTGGTCACCGGCGACGAAAAGAGCGAGCAGGGAACCGTCCTCTTCGAGTGGGAACCCTACAACAATCTGATCGTCTCCGAAGCCGCCGGCACCGTGCAGTACGAGCACATCGTTGAAAACGTTTCGATGCGCGAAGAACTGGACGAAGTCACCGGCCTGATGCAGCGCGTCATCGTCGAACCGCGCGAAAAGGTGTTGATGCCGCGCGTCAACATCCTCGACAAGGCCGGCAAGAAACGCGGCTCCTATTCGCTGCCGATCGGCGCCTACCTCGAAGTCAACAACGAGGAGCACATCCCGGCCGGCACGATTATCGCCAAGATTCCGCGCGATATCTCCAAGACCCGCGACATCACCGGCGGTTTGCCGCGCGTGGCGGAGCTCTTCGAAGTCCGCAAGCCGCGCGACCCCGCGGTGGTTTCCGAAGTCGACGGCTTCGTCGAATTCGGCAAGACGATCCGCGGTAATACTCAGGTCTTTGTCAAAGCGGAGGACGGGGAAGTCCACGAGTATCTGATTCCGTACGGCAAGCACCTGCGCGTCCATGAGGGTGACCGCGTCTCCGCCGGCGACCGGCTGTGCGAAGGCTCGATCGATCCCCACGATATGCTCCGGATTCTCGGCACCAACGCCGTGCAAGAGTATCTCGTAAATGAAATTCAGGAAGTCTACCGTCTGCAGGGCGTCAAGATCAACGACAAGCACTTCGAAGTGATTGTCCGCCAGATGCTCCAGAAAGTGCAGGTCGACGAAGTCGGCGATACCAACTTCCTCGAAGGCGAAAAGGTCGACAAGGCCCGCTTCAACGAGGAGAATCAACGCGTTATCGCCGAAGGCGGCGTGCCCGCCACCTCGCGCGACCTTCTGCTCGGAATTACCCGCGCGTCACTCTCCACCGAAAGCTTCATCTCGGCCGCGTCCTTCCAGGAAACGACCAAGGTGCTGACCGAGGCGGCAGTGGCGGGGAAAGAGGACTTCCTGCGCGGCTTGAAAGAAAACGTCATCATCGGCCGCTTGATTCCCGCCGGCACCGGTATGGAGGCTTACCGCGGGCTCGAACTGGATGAAAGCGCGATGGAGGCCGCTGAAGGCTTGTCCGCGGAAGAAATTCTGCAAGAAAACGCTTGACACACAAGCACCTTGCGGATATTTTACAAGTCTTGTTTTGAGGCGTTTTTGCGTCTGTTAATCTCGGTGCCCCTCACCTGGGCACCGCTTTGAGAGAGGATTGTTTTGCCGACGATTAACCAGTTGATCCGCAAAGGCCGCCAGATGGTGACCTACAAGTCGAATACGCCGGCGCTTAAGCGCAGCCCGCAAAAACGCGGCGTCTGCACCCGCGTGTATACCACCACGCCGAAAAAACCCAACTCGGCTTTGCGCAAGGTCGCTCGCGTCCGCCTGGTCAACCAGATGGAAGTGACGGCCTATATCCCCGGCATCGGCCACAATCTGCAGGAGCACTCGATCGTGCTGATCCGCGGCGGCCGCGTCAAGGATCTGCCCGGCGTACGCTACCACATTATCCGCGGCTCGATGGACGCCTCCGGCGTCGAGAACCGCAAGCGCAGCCGCTCCAAGTACGGCACCAAGGCGCCCAAGAAGTAACGAGAACAACGGCCGCCCCCGCGGCGGTCTGATGATGATATTCTGACGAGGAGTTGAGGAGAGAATGCCACGGAAAAAAGCTGCCACTAAACGGCCGCGAAAACCGGATCCAAAGTACGGCGATTACGTCATTTCCCAGTTCATCAATTGTCTGATGGAGCAGGGCAAAAAATCGATCGCTGAAGGCATCCTCTACGATTGCCTCGATATCATCGAGAAAAAGCACAACCAGAAGGGGCTGGAGACGTTTTATAAGGCCCTGAATAATGTCAAGCCGCTGGTCGAGGTCAAATCTCGACGTGTCGGCGGCGCGACCTATCAGGTGCCGGTTGAAGTGCCCGCCGATCGGCGCACTGCCCTGGCTTTCCGCTGGATTATCAGCTTCGCTCGCGACCGCTCCGAAAAGACGATGTCCGAGCGCTTGGCCGCCGAGTTTCTCGCCGCCGCCAAGAATGAAGGGGCCTCGATCAAGAAGCGGGAGGACACGCATCGAATGGCGGAAGCCAACAAGGCCTTCGCCCATTTCCGCTGGTAACGTCAACGATAAGTCTCCGCTGAAGAAGGTTTCTGGGTAAGCGATTTTCAGCGGGGATTTTTTTGTCTATAAGATATGGATCTAAGTAAGCTCAGAAACATCGGCATCATGGCGCACATCGATGCCGGCAAAACCACGACCACCGAACGCATTCTGTACTACACCGGCAAGAGCCACAAGATGGGTGAAGTGCACGAAGGCGCGGCGACCATGGATTGGATGGAGCAGGAGAAGGAACGCGGCATTACCATCACTTCCGCCGCGACCACTTGCCTCTGGAACGGTCATCAGATCAATATCATCGATACCCCCGGTCACGTCGATTTTACGGCCGAGGTCGAGCGCTCTTTGCGCGTCCTCGACGGCGCCGTCGCGCTCTTCTGTGCCGTCGGCGGCGTTGAACCGCAGTCCGAAACCGTCTGGCGCCAGGCTGACAAGTATGGCGTGCCGCGCATTGCCTACATCAACAAGATGGACCGCATTGGCGCCTCCTTCGAAGGTACCCTCAACATGATGGAAGAACGCCTGCACTCCCACTTTATCCCCGTGCAGGTTCCCGCCGGCGAAGGTGAGATGTTCACCGCCGTGATCGACCTGATCACCATGAAATTCCGCATCTACCACGAAGAATCCGCCGGCATGACCTTCGACGATATCGATATCCCCGAATCCTTGCTGCCGATTGCGCGCAAGTGGCGCGAAAAGATGCTCGAGTCTGTCGCCGATTACGACGACCATCTGCTCGAGATGTTCCTCCAGGGCGAGGAGCCGCCGGTGGAGCACATCAATAAAGCGCTCCGCCAGGCCTGCATCGACTGCAAAGTCACCCCGGTGCTGGTTGGTTCGTCGTTCAAGAATAAAGGCGTGCAGAAACTTCTCGATGCGATCGTCGACTTTCTGCCGTCGCCGATGGACCTGAAGCCCGTCGAGGGCCACCACCCGCGCACCGATGCCGTCCTTCTGCGCAAGCCGGATCCGAAGGAACCGTTCTCGGCGCTCGCGTTCAAAATTATGTCCGACCCGCACGTCGGCAAGCTGACTTATTTCCGCGTTTATTCTGGAACCATCAAAGCCGGTTCGCAGGTCTACAATGTTAACCGCGATAAGAAAGAGCGAGTTTCTCGCCTCCTCCTGATGCACGCCAATCGCCGTCAAGACATGGAAGAAGCTCATGCCGGTGACATCGTTGCCGGAATTGGCCTGAAGTACACGACAACCGGCAACACGATCTCCGACCCCGATCATCCGATTCTGCTTGAAGTTATGCGCTTCCCCAAGCCGGTGGTCTCCGTGGCGATCGAACCCAGGACCAAGATGGACCTGGAGAAACTGGGCGAATCCCTGCAGAAGCTGGCTGAAGAAGACCCGACCTTCGTCGTCGAAACCAACGAAGAAACCGGACAAACCATCATCTCCGGCATGGGCGAGCTGCATCTGGAAATCATCGTCGACCGCCTCATGCGCGAGTTCAAGGTACAAGCCAATGTCGGCAGCCCGCGCGTAGCCTACAAGGAAACGATCACGGCGCGCACCAAGGCCGAAGGCAAGTTTGTGCGTCAATCCGGTGGTCGCGGCCAGTTCGGTCATGTCTACATGGAATTCGAGCCGCTCAATGATGGTACCGATTTCAAATTTGAAGACAAAATCGTCGGCGGCGCCGTCCCGAAAGAATACATCGGCGCGGTCGAGCAGGGCGTGCGCGAAGCGTTGACGTCAGGCGTGATCGCCGGCTATCCTATGACCGGCATCCTGGCCCGCTTGGTCGATGGCTCCTACCATGAAGTTGACTCATCCGAAATCGCCTTCAAGATTGCCGCCTCCATGGCCTTCCAGGAGGCCGCCCGCAAAGCCAGTCCGGTTTTGCTCGAGCCGATTATGGACGTCGAAGTCGTCCTCCCCAATGAATATTTGGGCGATGTGATGGGCGATTTGCAGTCCCGCCGGGCGGCGATTAAGGGCATAAACAGCCGTCCTGACGGCCAAGTGCTCTCGGCGGCCGTCCCCCTGGCCGAAATGTTTGGTTACGCAACTCGACTTCGCAGCTTGACACAGGGCCGCGCAATTTATACTATGCAATTCTCGACTTATTCCAAAGTGCCGGAGTCGATTGTTAAAAAACTGGATTTGGCCAAAGCGTAGAAGAAATTTTGTGTTTGAGATAACCGGAGGATAGAGCTGCCATGGCGAAGGAGAAATTTGATCGGTCGAAACCGCACGTCAACGTAGGGACGATCGGGCACGTGGATCACGGGAAGACGACGTTGACGGCGGCGATCACGATGGTGTTGGCGAAGCGGGACAAGAGCG
>JADYYF010000193.1 GCA_020853795.1 Candidatus Zixiibacteriota bacterium | reverse complement strand
GGTGTCAACGTCGATTTCGATCTCGGCTGCTTCCGACTGCTGCGACTCAGGTGGCAAATACTTCATACTTTTCGATGCTCGAGGTCAGCGCCACCCGCCCGTCACCGCCCTTGAACTCGCCCACGCGCTTGTGGCCTTCCAAATATTCCTGGCTCTTGGTCCAACTTTCGAATGCCTGTTCCGATTCCCAGTGAGTCATGACAATGTATTCATTCCCCTGCCGCGGCTTGAGGATCTCAGCGCGGATAAACCCCGGGCGGCGATCGACCGCCCGCGCCCGGGTGCGAAACATCTCTTCAAAACGCTCCCGGTGTTCTTCCGGAACTGACATCCTATTCATCATCACAAACATGTAACGCCTCCATTCGTAAAAGGTTCGCCTGCAGAACCGCTTTCCAATTCTGACAAGTTTAGTCAAGATAGATTAATTGGGTCCGCGCTTCAAGAACATTCTGACTTCACTCCCACCCTCCCCTTCCGATCTCCTCGTCAAACAAATTCAGGACGTTAGCCCAATTCATTTCTGGCATCCTGCAGCGCCGACTTCAGTCGGGCTCTTCGAACTCCGGCCGTACTCCTCACCTGTAGGGGCGGGAATCGTCACCGCTCGCATATATCGTTCCGGCAGGTCTTCCTGCGAAGCGCCTTCGACTCTCGCCGTATGACGACTTTCCACGCGCTTCGTGGGGCAACCTGCTATCCTCGCCACACCGTCGCCCCCATGCTCCCCAACAACAAAACGGACGCGGCAAGCCGCGCCCGTCTAATGTCTCACCGATTGCCGTGACCTAATCAGCCAACGGATTCGTGTGATAGTTGGGCTTGTCCTTTTTCAAGTCGGTCGAGTAACCGGGGAACGTATCAACCTCGGGGTTGACATACTTCTTGGCGTTATTGACCGCGATCGCCGCCTCGGCCGTCGCCATCGAGATGAAATTCAGCTCCTTGGCCTTGCTGATGAAGTCGCCGCACGCATAAAGTCCCGGCACGCTGGCGTTCATCGTGGCATCCACGGCAATCCCCTGTTCGTTGATCTTGACCCCCTGCTTCTTGAGCGATTCGATCAAGCCCTTGCTCTTCTTCTGAACTTTCTCCAGCGATCCCAGCGCCAGGACGACGGCTTTGGACTTGTGCGCACCCTTGTCGGTCGTCACCGTCCACACCTTGGCGGCCTTGTCGAATTCGCAGGCGCTGACCGTCTCATTCTTGAGAATGACATGCTCGTACATCGTCGCCTGCTCGATGAAATTCTCGGCCAGCTTGCGCGCCGTGATCAGCACGAAACCGGCAACATCGCGCAGGACCTCGTCGGGATACTCGTGAATCAGCGCGCCGCCCAGTTCACCGGTCGACTCAATGATCTTCGTCCTGGCATCGCGCAGGCCGGCGTAGAACGAGGCGAACAGCCCGGCCGGTCCGCCGCCGATGATGGTAATATCAAACACTTCCGCAGTCATATCGATCTCCTTCCATCCGTTGATGGACGACTCGTAGATTACTCTTCCAGCATCTGGGAGCCTTCATAGGCAAACCAGTTGATGTTGCCGCGCAGGGCTTCACGCTCGGCGGCCAGCGTATCGTAGTGGCCGTCCTCTTCGGCGACCAACTCAGCAAATACGGCGCGCGTCTGCGGATCCTTGGTCTTGCCTTCGCCGTTCTTGTAGTGCACGGCGGTCAGACGCTCCGCTTCCATCGCCAGGTCAATCAAACGAAACTTGTCCGCTTCGGCAAGCGGTCTGTCACCGAACGCATTCTTGAAGATTGCCAGTCCCTGTGGTGGGAGATCGGTCACCTCCTGGCCGACAAACTGCTTGTACAGTTCGCGCAAGCGCCGTTCGTGGTTGACCTCGTCCATCGCCAATTGCTCAATCTTCTTGCGCGCCTCCGGATTTTTTACCTGCTGCGCCAGCGTCGAGTAGAAATACTGGCCCTCAATCTCGGTCTTGATGCCGATCTTGATAATCTCCTCGATCTCTTTCTTTACGTCCGCCATGGCGGTTCTCCTTATCGCTAAACTAACTCAGTCTGCGCATTTGTTCGGCCGCCTGTTCCCAGATGCGACGCACCATCGACCGGCAGTGTTCCTTCTCGCCGCGGGTATCGCGTTCGACCGTCGCGAACACCGCCGCAGCCGCAACGTCGGCTTCTGCCTGCGTCTTTCCCGTAATCGCCTCGGTCAACATCGACGCCGTCGCAATCGCCACCGCACATCCGAACGATTGAAACCGGGCCTCGCTGATCCGGCCATCCCGCAGGTTGATCGTCATCGTCATTTCGTCGCCGCACAGCTCGTTGGTGACCGCTACGCGAAGGGTCGGTGTGGCAAGCATGCCACCGTTGCGCGGATGCAGAAAGTGATCCATGATCGTGGCGGAATATGTGGCGGGTTGGTTCGGCATCGTCGTTCGGCGCCGGGCGAGGGCATCGTCGCCCGAAAACTCGACGCAATGTAAGCAAAATTGCCCCGAATTGCTTGCGAAAACTTGGGTTGGACACACGACCACGATCCCGCGCAACAGCTACGCCTTGACGATCTTACGGTACCGATTGCGGCGGTTTTCGAACGGCCGCCCGCCCAGCTCACGCTTGTGCCAATCCTCGTACTCGCGATAGTTCCCCTCAAACCAACGTACCTGGCCTTCGCCTTCGAAAATCAGCAGGTGCGTGCACACGCGATCCAGGAAGAAACGATCGTGGCTGATCACCATCACGCAGCCCGTGAAGTTCTGGATCGCCTCCTCGAGATTGCGCAGCATGTTGACATCGAGGTCGTTGGTCGGTTCGTCCAGCAACAACACGTTGCCGCCCGACTTGAGCACTTTCGCTAAGTGACAGCGGTTGCGCTCGCCACCCGAAAGCTCCCCGACCGTCTTCTGCTGGTCCGATCCCTTGAATCCAAAACGGGCCAGGTACTGCCGGATCGGAACTTCGATCTTACCCAGCATGACATTGTCCGCACCGCCGCCAACTTCTTCGATCAGACTTTGTGCACCGGTCAGCGTATCGCGCTCCTGATCGACGTACGCCAGTTGCACCGTGCTGCCGACCTTGACTTCGCCGGCCGTCGGCTTTTCCTGGTCGACGATCAGGCGGAACATCGTCGTCTTGCCGGTACCGTTCGGTCCGACTAAGCCGACAATTGCCGAACGGGGCACATTGAAACTGACATCTTTGAAGATCACGCGGTCGCCGTACTGCTTGGCAACCTTGTCGAAAGTGATCACCTGATCACCCAGTTCCGGCCCGGGCGCAATGACAATATTGCCGCCACCTTCCTTGGCCGCAGCCTCCTCGCGCGCCACCAGCTGCTCGTACTCGATGATACGCGAACGCGACAATTGCTGCCGGTCCTTGTTGGTCATCTTGATCCAGGCCAGTTCCCGCTGCAGCATGCGCGATCGCGGCGTGTCCTTTTTCTCCTCGCCGGCCAGCCGCTCCAGCTTCTGCTCCAGCCACGATGTATAATTGCCCGAATAGGGAATGCCGCGGCCACCATCCAGCTCGAGAATCCACTTGGTGATATTGTCGAGGAAATAGCGGTCGTGCGTCACAATGATGACCGTGCCGGGGTAGTCGCGCAACTGCTCCTCCAGCCAATCCACGGTCTCGGCGTCCAGATGGTTGGTCGGTTCGTCCAGGAGCAGCAAGTCGGGCCGCTCGAGCAGCGCTTTGCACAAGGCCACCCGGCGCTTCTCGCCGCCCGAAAGTGTACCGACAACTCGGTCATCGTCCGGCAGGCAAAGTGCGTCGGCAGCCACCCGGATGTGCACGTCAAGATTCCAGGCATCCAACGCATCCAACTGCTCTTGCAGAACCCCCATCCGCTCCATCAACTTGGTCATTTGATCGTCGTCCAGCGGTTCACCCATCTTGGTCGTTATCTCGTTGTACTCATTGAGCTTGGACGTAATCTCACCAAACGCCTGCTCCACCGATTGGCGGACTGTGAGCGTCTCCTCAAGCAGCGGTTCCTGCAGAACAATGCCGGAACGGAAATTGCCGAGCAGTTGGGCTGTGCCTTGAAACTGATCGTCAAGGCCGGCCATAATCCGCAAAACCGTCGACTTGCCGGAGCCGTTCTCGCCGACGATGCCGATCTTGGCGCCCGGATAGAAACTCAGATTGATGTTCTTGAGTACTTGCTTCTGGCCATAGTATTTGTCCAGCCGCAACATCGTGAAGATATATTTCTCGCTCATTGCCTGCTTCCTGATGGAGATTGCCCGGTTTTCGACGGTCAACCTCGACCGCCGGTAACGAAGTCGCTAAGGTAGGCAACAAGGGGCGACAAAGTCAAGGGGCGCGCAACCCGGATCAGGCTCAGCCAAATCATCAGGTCGCCGTCGAATTCGGTCTCAGCACTGAAATTCTCGATCCTGGCCTGTACGAACACGGACTATGTCGATCTCTGATTGATGTTAGTCTCATTCGGCCTGCTGCCGGCTGCAACAGAGTTTTCACATGCTTGGGAGGGAACACCATGAACCACACTCGACTATCGCTCGGCCGTCTGGCCACAGGAATCATGCTACTGACGTCGCTCTGGGGTTGCTCGAATGAAGCCCCCTATGCGCCGGAAGCCGCGCCGGTCGCCAGCCTCGGCAGCGCCGGAAACCAGGGTCAAGCGGTCACCACGGCGGTCAAAGACAGCGGGCCCGCCGTTGAAGAAGTCTCCAGTCTGGTTGAATTCGAAGTGCTGCTGCTGACCCCGAATCTGGCGAACAGCACCATCCAGCTCATGCCCCTTGCGGGCGGGTCGATTCTGACCGGGCATATTGACGAAAACACAGTTCTGCTCGGAATGCAGGGCGAAGAGGTTGAATTGGCTGACTTCCAGGTCTGTTTCCGTGGCTACGCCAAGGGCGATATGATTAATGACACCGAAATGCAGCTTACTTCGCTGCAAATGCTTCCCTTTTAAGAGCCAAGGAACGACACTTGTCGGCGACGGCATAAACGAAAGCCGGCAGCGACGTCGGCAGGTGTTCCAACACGGGTGCGAACGAGCTCGCACCCGTTGTTGCTTTCCTGAATCGCTTGATTCTGAACAGCTTACACGTGTCAAGTTTCACCGCATGGGGATACTTCTGTAGTCGACACCGCCGGCACGGCAATGATCGATATTGCGACAAAGTTCCTCAAAATATTTGTTGACAGGCCTTGTTGAGCGCTTTAGATTCTGCGCCCATTGAAGGAGGGATTGTGAAAGGTTGCGCAAGCACACGATTTTGGAGTTGATGAGCGCAACTGGAACAATCAGTGGGAACGGTCCGGATGCCGTCATCCGGAGAATGAGAAGAATAGATCAACTAAACAGAGAGACCTCCGCCGGGATGGGTGTAAAGCTGGACAGGCTTCGCGTGTCCTTTTTTTTTTGACCCAGTCGGGCGGGGAAGAAAGGAAGTACCACAATGAAGAAAATCTTGTTAGCCGTTATCGCCATTTCGTTAGTGGTGATGGCCGGCTGCAGCAAGCCGCCGGAAGCTGAGATGGCGGCCGCGCAGAGCGCGATCAACAACGTCAAAGCCGCCGAAGCGGAGCAGTACGTTCCGCAGGCCTTCCGCATGCTGACCGACAGCTTGAACGCGGCGATGGCGATGAAGACCGAACAGGATGGCAAGTTCGCACTTTTCCGCAGCTATGGCGAATCCAAGGCGATGTTTGAGCGCGTGACCGGCATGACTGCCGACGTGATCAACCAGGCCAATGCCGAAAAAGAGCGCGTCAAGCAGGAAGTCACCGGGATGATGGCCGAGGCCAAGGGCCTGCTGGATTCCGCGATGGTGCTCCTGGGCAAGGCGCCGATGGGCAAGGACAATAAGGCCGAGCTGGAACTGATTAAGAACGACCTGACCAATCTGGGTTCCGAATTTACCGTTGCCGAAGGCGACTTCAACGGCGGTAAGTACTTGGTTGCCCGCACCAAGATCGAGTCGATCAAGTCGCGCGTGATGAATATCACGGCCGAGATTTGCAAGGCTTACGAGGCGAAGGGCAAAAAGTGCCCGATGGGCATGTAAATCCTTTGCGGATTTGACGAGTATAATAGCTGGGGGGAGACGATCTTCGCCTCCCCCCAGCACC
>JADYYF010000192.1 GCA_020853795.1 Candidatus Zixiibacteriota bacterium | reverse complement strand
TGTCGCCGCACCCGGTCAGTTCCAAAACCTTTTTTGCCGTCAAAGCCGCGCATTTCGCCGGCTATGTTTCGGTGCTGGCCTTCGCGATAGTCGCTGCGCCAGCCGTCGTCGCCGCAATTCGCTTCCATGCCTGGTGGATGGGACCGCTGACTTTCCTTTCCGGCTGGGCGACCGCGCTGGCCACCGCGCTCTTCTTCATTGTCTTTTACAGCCTGATGTTGCGCGTCGTCAATCGCAGCACCATGAACCGCGTCCTCGGCTATACGCAACTGCTCTTCATCACCGTGCTCTACGCCGGCTACATCTTCTTCCCGCAGGCGATTGACTTTATCGGCAAGCTTGATACCAGCCGCCTCGATCTGCCCGCGCTTAACCTCGCGCCGCCCGCCTGGTACGCCGCCTGGACCGCCCTGCCGCTCGAATCATTTCGCACCGATCATCTGCTGGCGGCCTTGGCCGGCGTGGCAGCGCTGATCGTGCTCGCCTACTTCGGTATGGCGCGCCTCTCTTCCGGCTACGCGCTGACTTTGACCGAAATGGTTGAGAAACAGGAGAAGTCGGAGTCGACCCGCGCGCGCAAGTCGATCTTCGGGCGCCTGATCGATACCGTCTCCACCTCGGAGGACACCGCTGTGCGCAAATTGATCCGCGCGCAGTTCAAGTATGACAATCGTTTCAAGATGGCGATTCTGGTCATCGTCCCGCTGACGCTGTTCTATTTGTTTATGGGAATCCGCGACGGCAACATGGTGGTGGATCCATTCGTACCCGACAGTGACGCCAAGTCCTCCGGCAATTTCCTTTTCTACTTCGCCGTGGCGATCATGCCCTTTATAGTCGTGTCGAGCACCGGCTACTCATCTTCGGCGGCGGCCTCGTGGGTGTTCTTCTCGTCGCCCGCCGAACGCACCAAACTGGTGATGGCTTCCGGCAAATTCGCGATTCTCTTCTTCTGCCTGCCGTATGCGCTACTGCTGGTGGGAATTCTCGGCTACTTCTTCGGCAATTACCTGCACTCGTTCCTGCATTGTCTGGTGTTGTTCCTGATGATGGTGTTGCTCGTGCGGTTCAATATCATCCTGATTCCGCGCATCCCCTTCAGCGTTCCGGCTCGCACCGGCCAGCGGCAGATGATTTACATCATCGGCATGTTCGTCCCGATCGCGTTTATTATCATCCCGATGATGGTTTTGTCGAAGTTCGGCTATGGCGGTGCGATCGGCTATGCGATGATCGTCGCCGCGCTCTTGCTGCTAATCGCCCTGGCCGGACTCGTGCTCAAAAAACTGATCCCGCGCCGTCTCGCCAAACTCGAGTACGCCGAGATGGAATTGTAGGTCGGGATCCCTGCGATCCTGACGTTCAGAGCTTTCTGAGGATATAAAAGTCAGGATCGCAGGGATCCTGACCTACGAACTGAATCGAAAGAGGCGATCGATGAATACAAATGCCATTGGTAGGCGACTTGGACCAATAATCCTTGTTCCCCTCCTGTGTTGGTTGATCTCTTGTCATCCCAATGATGATTCAGAGCTAACCGGAGTTTACTCAGCAGAGCACAACTGGACGAAAGCAACTCTGACCTTGTACCCAGATCATAGGTTTGTTCAAGTCGTTGCGCTCATTGAACACGATTTCGCTGATTCGGCCTCCGGTCTCTGGAGCTACGATGCCGAAACCCACTATGTCACATTTGACAGCAATTTTGTCGGTCTTATGTCCGTTCCAAATGTTGTACACGATTTGCAGTCACGCCAGGCGTTCGGCTTACATGCTCTACCCGCTGACAACTATTTCGGATCGGTGACAATTGGCTCAAGTGAGGGAGTTGTATATAAGAAACGTTCAGCTTTGTAGGTCAGGATCCCTGCGATCCTGACGCGCTGAAACACTCGAGCACATGAAAGTCAGGATCGCAGGGATCCTGACCTACGAATTAGGTGTCATTATTCGCCATAATCGAGATTACCATCATCGAACTCGATCCTTCCCCAGTCTGGAGCATATTGTTCGCGTTCGAGGAACTTTCTCGCTGTTGAAAACTTGTACACAAAGGGACTTTCAGCTAAGCCGTGCTTCACAGGGTTGTAGTGAATGTAGTCAAGGTGGTGGCGCAAGTCGGTTTCGTCACGAATGATGTGATCCCAGAAGCGGTGCTGCCAGACTCTGCCATTTCGACGTCCTACTCGCTGATTGAATTGCATCATGAAACTCTGCTTGATCCCGTGCACAACATCGGAACTCGTTGACTCGGTTAGTTCAAGAACCGCATGAAAGTGATCAGGCAAAACGGAAATCGCTTCAACTCTGAATTTTAACCGCTCTCGAGTCTTCTTGATCGCCGCCTTTAGCAAGTCCGCATTGTCCACGAGAATCGGCATTCTATTATGGGTTGCGATCGTTACGAATACCCAATTGCCGTAATGGTCATATCGCCTGAGATTGGACATACCACTCACCCACCTTGTAGGTCAGGATCCCTGCGATCCTGACGTGTGTCTATGTTTGAACATGTCGGTGTCAGGATCGCAGGGATCCTGACCTACGAAACATTGCGAATCTGATTCCCCCCTACCCCGCCATCTTCACGCGCCCCGATTTTTTCGGCGATTTCGCCGGCGCGGTGGCCTTCTCGCGCGCCAACTCGTCGCGCAAGAACTGGCCGGTGAATGAACTCTTCACCGCCGCCACTTCCTCCGGCGTGCCGGCCGCCACGACAATTCCGCCTTCATCGCCGCCCTCTGGCCCGAGGTCGATCACATAATCCGCCGTCTTGACCACATCGAGGTTGTGCTCGATCACTACCACCGTGTTGCCGCGCTCCACCAACTCGTTGAGCACGCCGAGGAGCATCTTGATATCCTCGAAATGCAGCCCGGTGGTCGGCTCGTCGAGGATGTAGAGCGTATTCCCAGTCGCCGTCTTCGATAACTCGGTCGCCAGCTTGACGCGCTGCGCCTCGCCGCCGGAAAGCTGGGTCGCCTGCTGGCCGAGATGCACGTAGCCCAGGCCGACCTGCTGCAACACCTCCAGCTTCTTGCGCAACGACGGAATGCTGGCAAAGAAGGTCAGCGCCTCCGACACCGTCATGTCGAGCACCTCCGCAATCGACTTGCCCTTGTACTTGACCTCCAGCGTCTCGCGATTGTAGCGCTCGCCGCGACAGACTTCACAGGGCACGTACACGTCGGGCAGGAAATGCATTTCAATCTTGATAATGCCGTCGCCCTGGCAAGCCTCGCAGCGTCCGCCGCGCACGTTGAAACTGAACCGCCCCGGCAGATAGCCGCGGATTTTTGACTCCGGCAGTTGCGCGAACAGGTCGCGGATAAAGGTAAACGTGCCGGTGTACGTCGCCGGATTCGAGCGCGGCGTGCGGCCGATCGGCGATTGGTCGATGTCGATCACCTTGTCGAGATGCTCCAGTCCATTGACGCTCTTGTACGGCAGCGGCTCGTGCTTGGCGTCCCAGAAGTGCCGCGCCATGATCCGGTACAGCGTCTCATTGATCAGCGTCGACTTGCCCGAACCGGAAACGCCGGTGACGCAGGTGAAGATGCCGAGCGGGATCTCGATATCGACTTCCTTGAGATTATTCCCGCGCGCGCCCCGTAGCGACACCGTCTTGCCGTTGCCGGAGCGCCGATGCGCCGGCACGTGAATCGACCGCCGCCGCGACAGATACTGGCCGGTCAGCGATTTCGGATTCTTGACAATCGCCTTGGGTGTGCCCGCTGCGACGACCTGCCCGCCATGAATTCCGGCGCCCGGACCCAGATCAATCACCCAGTCGGCGCGCTCAATCGTGTCACGGTCATGTTCGACCACCAGCACCGTGTTGCCGAGATCGCGTAGCTCCATTAACGTATTGAGCAAACGCTCGTTGTCACGCTGATGCAGGCCGATCGACGGTTCATCGAGAATGTACAGCACCCCCACCAGCCGCGACCCGATCTGCGTCGCCAGCCGGATGCGCTGCGCCTCGCCGCCCGACAGCGTCGAAGCCATCCGGTCGAGGGTTAGATAATCGAGCCCGACATTGATCAAGAATCCCAGCCGCTCGCGTACTTCCTTGAGAATCTGCTTGGCGATCGTCGCCTGCTTGGGCGTCAGCGTCAGGGTATGGAAGAACTTGTGCGCGCGCTTGACCGACATCGCCGTCACCGTGGCGATCGATTCGCAGCTGACGTAGACCGAAGTCGCTTCGCGCTTAAGCCGCGACCCTTTGCACACCTGGCACGGTGACATCGACATATAGGTCTCGATCCACTGGCGGATTCCAGAGGATTCCGTCTGCCGGTAGCGCCGTTCGAGATTCGGAATCACGCCTTCGAACTTGCCGCGATACTCGCCCTTATGCCGGCCTTCGCGCGACTCGTAGCGAAAGGTCAACTCTTTGTCGGTGCCGTACAACACCGCCTGCTGCTGTTCCTTGGTCAAATCCTTGAACGGCGTTGTGAACTTGAAGCCGTAACGCTCTGCCACCCCGCGCAGCATCACGCGATACCAGTTCGACATGTCGGCGCGCCAGGGATGGATCGCGCCGTCGTTGATCGACAGGTACGGGTCAGGCACGACGCGATCGGGGTCAACCTCCATCTTGTGCCCCAGTCCCGAACAACCGGTGCAGGCGCCGTACGGCGAGTTAAACGAGAACATCCGCGGCGACAATTCCTCGAACGAGATATCGCAATTCGGGCAGCCATAGTGCGTCGAGAAGATGCGCGGTTCCTCGCTGCCTTGAAGCACTCCGACCACGCCGCTGGTCAGCTTGATCGCCGTTTCGATCGAGTCGGCCAGCCGTGTCGTTATCCCCGGCTTGACCACGAGGCGGTCGACGACCACCTCGATCGTATGCTTCTTGTTCTTGTCGAGCTTGATCTCGGCATCGATTTCGAACGTCTCGCCGTCGACGCGCAAGCGCGTGAAGCCCTGCTTCTTGATCTCCTCAAAGATCTCGCGGTGCTCCCCCTTGCGCCCGCGCACCAGTGGTGCCAGAATCTGGATCCGGCTGTTCTCGGGATAAGCCATCACGGCATCGACAATCTGCGAGACTGTCTGCTGCGCGATCTTGGCACCACAGACATAGCAGTGCGGCTCGCCGGCGCGGGCGAAAAGCAGGCGCAGATAGTCGTAGATTTCGGTCACGGTGCCGACGGTCGAGCGCGGGTTCTTGCTGGCGGAGCGCTGCTCGATCGAGATCGCCGGCGACAGGCCGTCGATGAAGTCGATGTCGGGCTTCTCCATCAACCCCAAAAACTGCCGGGCGTAGGCTGACAGCGACTCGACGTAGCGGCGCTGCCCCTCGGCGTAGATGGTATCGAATGCCAGCGAGGATTTCCCCGACCCCGACAGGCCGGTGATCACGACCAGCTTGTCGCGCGGGATGTCGATATCGATGTTCTTGAGGTTATGTTCGCGGGCGCCTTTGATCCGTATATATCCAGATGACACAGTAATCCTCCGAAAAAAGTGAACTTGACATTATACGGCGCCAGTGGCGGGGGAGCAATCACATTCAGGGAAATCTATTCCGGAAAAGCAAAGCCCGCAGTCCCATCGGAACCGCGGGCTTAAGTCGGCCTGTCCAAACAGCTTCGAAGTCTACTTCACCCCATACAGCGGCTTGAACTTCTTCTCCAGGTATGCCATCAGCGGCTTGTGCGACAGCTTCTTGCCGGTGACAACCTTCACCAAATCTTCCGAACGATACCGTTGACCCTGGCTGTGGATGTTCTTGCGCAGCCAGCCCAGAAGCGCGTCAAACTTGCCCGCCTCGAATTGTTCGTCCAGATCGGGAATGTCCTGCTTGGCTTTGGCAAAAAACTGTGCCGAGTAGAGATTCCCCAGCGCATAGGTCGGGAAGTAACCGAACAGCCCGGCCGCCCAGTGGACATCCTGCAAGCAACCTTCGCGGTCGGTCTTGGGCGTGATGCCGAAATACGAAGTGAACTTCTCGTTCCAGGCCGCCGGAATATCTTTTGGCTTGATCTCGCCGCTGATGATTCCCTGCTCGAGTTCGAAGCGGACCATGATATGCAGATTGTAAGTCACCTCATCGGCCTCGACGCGGATGTACGAGGCGCGCACGTCGTTGACCGCGAAGTAGAAATCGTCAAGCTTGACGTCGGCCAGCGCCTCGTGGAATGTGCCCTGCGCCAGCGCGTAGAAGTGCTTCCAGAAGGGCTTGGAGCGGCCGACCATATTCTCCCACATCCGCGACTGCGACTCGTGGATGCCGAGGCTGACCGCGTCTCCCATCGGCATACCGTAGTGCTCGCGCGGCAGGCCGAGTTCGTAGAGCGCGTGTCCCGATTCGTGCATCGTGCCGAACAGCGCCTCGTTGACGTGGCGGACATTGTAGCGGGTCGTAATCCGGCAATCACCGGGGCCGATCCCGGTGCAGAACGGATGCACGGTAACGTCGAGCCGGCCATCGCTGAACGGAAAGCCGATCGCTGCCGCCACCGCCTCGCCGAAAATCCGCTGGCGGTCGACGGGATATTCGCGTTCGAGAATCGAGACATCGGGCTTCTTCGGCGCGTTGAGAATCTTCTTCACGAACGGTACCAGCTCTTCGCGAAATTCCTTGAACACCGCCGTGACCGACTTGGTGGAAGCACCCGGCTCGTAGTCGTCCAGCAGCGCGTCGTAAATCACCTCGTCATAGCCCACGGCTTCGGCATACTTGATCTTCAGGCCGATCATCTTCTCGAGATGCGGCAGAAATGACTTGAAGTCGTTTTTCTTGCGCGCCTCAACCCAGGCATTCTGCGCGACGGTTTCGGTGTGGGCAATCTCCTCGACCAGCTTCTTCGGTACCTTGGTGGCCTTATCGTAAGCGCGGCGGATCTCGCGGATATTGACCGCATCCGCCGAGATCGGATCCTTCACCAACGCCGTGCCTTCGACCTGCTCGAGCAGCTTACCGACGACGGGCGCCGTAAACTTCTCGTGACGCAGTCCGGACAGATACGCAAGCTGGTTGGCGCGGTGCGCCGACCCGTTGCGCGGCATATAGACCCGCTCGTCCCACCCGAGAACGGCGGCAGTGGAACCAATCAAAGTCACCTCGTTCATGAGCTGCTTCAATTCGGCCATGGCTTGCTTGGACATCGTGCTTCTCCTATGGAAAGAACAGCCTTGTTCGTACTTGAGAACGTCTGGCCAAGTATAACCACTCCGGCGGGCGGGCGCAACCCGCTTGGGCGCCCATTTGACCACTGCCGGCAGGCAAGAAACGCAAAGGCCCCGGCGTCGGCCGGGGCCTCGATGTGAATAGGGTGGACAAACGGACTTACTGTTGCTGATTGACCTCGACTTCGAGATTCAGCTCCACTTCGTCACTGACGACCAATCCGCCGTTGTCAAGCGCACGGCTCCAGGAGACGCCCCAATCCTGGCGATTGATCTTCCCGACGGCCGAGAATCCTGCGGTCTGGCCGCGCATGCCCGCGATGGCGCCGTTGAACTCGGCGTCCAGCGTTACCGGCTTGGTCACGCCGCGCATGGTGAGGTCACCGATGACCTGGAATTTGTTGCCGCTCCCGGGAATAATCTTGGTCGACTTGAATTTCATTTCCGGAATTGAATCAGCCGCGAAAAAATCGGAGCTGCGCAGGTGTTGATCGCGCTTCTCGTTCTGCGTGTCGATCGTCCGCGGATCAATGCTCACCTCGACCGAGGCCTTGCTAAAATCCTTACCGTCAAAATTGGAGATGGCGCCGGAGAATTCGCTGAATTGTCCCTTAACCTTGCTGACGACCAGATGGTTGACCTTGAATCCGACATAGGAATGCGTCTTGTCGATCGTCCAGGTCTGGGCAAACGCGGTCGAAGCCACCAGTACTGACGCCAACGTGATCAAGATGTGATTCATCATCCAACTACCTCCAAATACTTCACTTGCCATAAGTGTATAATCCTTCCAACTTCCGCTGACTTGCAGCTCGTTGAGATTAACCGCCGGAGGTACCAGATGGTTCCCTGCCGTCGAGATAAATGCGCTGTCCCAATTAACGCCGATTTGCCCGCGGCTATCGGCCGGTTACGTTTGTACAACTCATCATTATGACTGACACGTTCACTGCTGTTCCTTCCAACCGCAACTTCGCCGCTGCAGCCGCGTCCGATCGCCGCTTTGCGGTTCTATTGCCGGTATTGCTGCTGATGGCGGTGGCGACCCTGACGCGCCTGCTGCTGGTAATCCTGCATTGGTCGCAAGTTGCCGGCAATTTCGGCAGTGTCCTGATTGCGTTTTTGCTGGGAATCGTGTTCGACGTGTTCGTCGCGTTAGTCGCGACCTTGCCGATGGCGGCGATCTTGTTGTCGTTGTCGAGTCGGGTCGCGCGCTGGCGGTTGACACGCTGGCTTTATTTCGCCGGACTGACGGTCTTCGTCTATTTGCTGCTTTACCTCGCGGCCGTCGAGCTGTTCTTTTTTGATGAATTCAACTCGCGCTTCAATTACGTGGCGGTGGACTATCTGCTTTACCCGCATGAAGTCTTCATCAACATTTGGGATTCGTATCCGGTGCTGGAAGTCCTGATCGGCGTGCTGCTCGCGACTTTGGTGATCGTGGTGCTGCTGCGGCGCCGGGTCGCGACGGCGCTGGCGCAACCGACACCGCGCCGTAAGCGCCTCGCCTTTCTCGTCAGCATGATTGCGCTGGTCGCGGCGGGCGCAGTCGGACTCAATATCAATCTGACGCGCATCTCCCCCAATCGCGTCGTTGATGAGATCGCCGGCAACGGCTACTACTCGTTCTTCTACGCCGCATTCACCAATCAGCTCGACTACGATGCCTACTACACGCAGATCGACGAGTCGGAAGCGCGCCGGCGGCTTCAGGCCCTGACGGTTACGCCGGATGCGCGCTTCAACTCCGACGACAACCCGGTGCCGCTAGCGCGCACAATCGACGGCGGCGCTCTGCCCATCCGCGCCAATATCGTGCTGGTACTCGAGGAAAGCCTCGGCTCGGAATTTTCCGGCTTGTTGCATCCCGACGGCCCGCGTTGTACGCCGCAATTGGACTCACTCGCCCTCAACGGGATGCTGTTCACGCAGATCTACGCCACCGGCAATCGTACGGTTCGCGGCCTCGAAGCCAGCTTGCTGAGCTTCCCGCCGATCCCGGGACAGTCGATTGTCAAACGCCCCGGTTCGGAGGGACTTTTCAGCCTACCGGCGTTGCTGCGTGAGCAGGGCTACCACACGGTCTTCCTCTACGGCGGCCGCTCTTTCTTTGACAACTTCGGCCACTTCGCGGCAACCAACGGCTTCGAAACGGTTATCGATCAAACGGACATCGCGCATCAGACCTTCAGCACGATCTGGGGTGTCTGCGATGGCGATCTCTTCGACAAGACCCTGTCAGTGCTCGACTCGCTCCATACGCTCGGCGGGCCGTTCTTCGCGACCCTGATCACCGTATCGAATCACAAGCCGTACACCTACCCGGCCGGAGTGATTCCTTTCGATCCGGAGCAGCGGACGCGCGAGAACGCGGTGCGCTACGCCGATTTTGCGCTGGGGAAATTTATCCGTGATGCCCGCACCCGTCCCTACTTCGATAGCACCATCTTCGTCATTCTCGGCGATCATGGCGCCCGCGTTTATGGCTCGCAGCAGATCCCCTTTCCGTCGTATGAAATTCCGATCTTGTTCTATGCCCCCGCGCTCATTCCGTCAGCCCAACGCATTGATCTGCTGGCCTCGCAAATGGACTTGGCGCCAACCTTGCTCGATCTGCTGCATTTCAGCTATCAATCGCGCTTCTTCGGCCGCTCGATTTTCCGGATCGAGTCGGACCGCGCCATGGCGTTGATCTCGCACAATCGCGATGTGGCCCTGCTGCGCAACGACACGCTGGCGGTGCTCGGAATCCGGCAGGACGATCAAATGTTCCGGCGCAATCAGTCCACCCTGGAGCCGCTGCCGCTGGAACCAGACGCCGGCATCCTCCGCGATGCGATTGCCTACTACCAGACCGCCTTTCATCTCTTCGCAACGGGCCGCTTGCGCCTGTAACGATCACCACGGGATCGGCTGTTCAAAGGGCTTGCCGGCTCCGAGTATGTGCGGTGACTGCGTGCAGCCGAGATCGTGCAAACGCTGGGTTGTCGCTTCCACCAGTTGTTTGAGGATCAGCCGCCAGTCGCCGATACACGGTCGCCACGGTGTTGGCGTGGCGCAAGTAACACTCGGCAGCGTGATCGGCGGCGCCGGCGATGTCAAAGAATGTGTCCAATTGCTCGAAGCACGGATCATCGAGACGGATCGGCGCCGTCAGCACGTCGTCTTCAGGGTTGAATAAGTGATACCAATGTTGCGCCACAACCGGCACCAGCCGACCGCCAAAGACGCCGCGCACAAAGGGATTGCCGATCTGCGAGCCGAAAGTGATAAAGGTGCGCCCGGCAATCTGGGACTTCTCCGGCTCGTGGATGAAGGTGTCGTAGCTGACCAGCGAACCGAGGCTGTGGGCGGCGACGATATCCGGTTGGAAGCTCGCGATTTCAGCACAAAGGCGGCGTCGCAGTACCTCGCGCAGCTTGTCGTTCTCCGCCCACTGTACGACCATGCCGGCAGTCCACCGCACGCGTTCCGGAAGTGTTGCCAGACCGCGGCGGCGGAAGAGGTCGCCGATGCCGTAGACGATGCCGCTGCCCAGCAGTTTGGCGACTGCGATCGCGATCGCGGCGGGAGTGATTGTGTCAGTGGCAAAGATGTCGTCATACAGCGGAAAATGGAATTCGAGGCGCAGGTCGGGACTCCAGTGCGTCACACCGGACCGGATGGCCTCCTGCCAGCCGCTCTGCCACGATAGATCCGTGTGGTGATTGCCGACCCCGTGAACACCCATCACTCGCAAAGTTCGAGCCATAAGCGTTTCCTCCTGAGTCGCGCCCTGCGCGCAACCCGGCTACCTTTGTCGCTGTTTGCCGGCCACCGCGTAACGGCGGCAGCCGGCAATTGTTATCGTATTTGATTACCTGCGTTGGACGGCGCGCTAACCGCGATAGGTCGGGCCCGCAGCTTTGATTTCTTCCGGCAGTCCGTCGGTAAACTTTGTGAAGTTCTCATGGAACATCATCGCCAGCGCCTTAGCCTGCTTGTCGAAAGCGTCCTTATCCTTCCACGTCCTGCGCGGATCGAGGATATCCGTGGGCACGTTGGGGCAGGCCTGCGGCACCTGCAAACCGAAGATCGTATCAGTGCGCATCGGCGCTCTTTCGAGTTCGCCCGACAACACGGCATGAATGATCGCGCGCGTATGCGGCAAGCTGATGCGCTGGCCGACACCGTGGGGACCTCCGCTCCAGCCGGTATTGACCAGCCAGCAGGAGACCTTGTGCTTGGCGATCTTCTCGCGCAGCAACGAGCTGTATACCGACGGCGGCAACGCCATAAACGGTGCGCCGAAACAAGTGCTGAAGACGGCCTTCGGCTCGTTGCCCAGGCCCATTTCGGTGCCGGCGACGCGCGCAGTATACCCTGAAATAAACTGATAACTCGCCTGCTCCGGCGTCAACTTCGCGACCGGCGGCAGGACACCAAAGGCATCACAAGTCAGCATCACGATCGTCCGCGGGTGATTGCCAACACCCTCCGGCACTGAATTGGCGATGTGACTCAAGGGGTAGGCGGCGCGCGTGTTTTCGGTTAGCGAATTGTCGTCGAGATCGACGCGGCGCGAGTCGACATCGAAGCCGACGTTTTCCAGAATCGTGCCGAAGCGCCGGGTGGCGGCGAAGATGTCGGGTTCGTTTTTCGCCGAGAGCCGGATGACTTTGGCATAGCAACCGCCCTCGAAATTGAAGACGCCGGTATCGGACCAGCCATGCTCGTCATCGCCGATCAGCAGGCGCTCCGGATCGGCTGACAATGTGGTCTTACCGGTGCCGGAAAGGCCGAAGAAGAGTGCCGTGTCACCTGCCTTGCCGATGTTCGCCGAACAGTGCATCGGCATGACACCGTGCTGCGGCAGCAGGTAATTGAGAATGGTGAAGACCGATTTCTTGATCTCACCGGCATAGCTGGTGCCACCGATCAGGACCAGTTTGCGTTCGAAGCTGATGATGATGAACGACTCGGAACGGGTGCCGTCGAATTCCGGCATCGCGCGGAATCGCGGCACGGCGAGAATCGTGAACTCCGGCACGTGCTGCTCGCGTTCACCCGGATCGTGAATCTGGCGAAACATGTTGCGCGCGAAGATGCTCTGCCAGGCATCCTCGGTAATCACGCGAATCGGCACGCGGAATTTCAAGTCGGCGCCGGCGTGGCAATCCTGCACGAAGATGTCCTTGCCCTGCAAGTAAGCCTGGAGCCGGTGAAAGAGCGTGTGGAACCGCTCCGGATCAAAGCTCTTGTTGACCTCGCCCCACCAGATCTTGTCCGATGAAATCCGATCGCGAACGATGAACTTGTCGTTGGGCGAACGGCCGGTGTGCTGGCCGGTGCGCACGACGAGCGCGCCGTGATGCGCGACAAAGCCTTCGTGGCGGTGAACCACTTCTTCGTAAAGCTGTGGGGTGGTGGCATTCCAGAAGACGTTTCCGAGATTGTGCAGCCCCAGTTCCGCAAGCGTTTTGCTGTTACCGGTGGAGATTACGGTCATAGCCTCTTTCCCGTTCAGGTTGATGCGGCCCGCGGGCGCGATGCCGGCCGGCACGATTCAAGTATCGAATGGTTATACGGTGGTCGGCGAATGCGAGCGCATTCAAATCGGTGACAATATGGCGTTATATAGGAGCAAAAGCAAGCGGCTGCCACCTAAGCCGGGCAGGCGGCGCGGCTCCAGTCGGAGTGCGACTGCGCCCCGACGCCGCTGCGCGCCGCCGACACAGCCAGCATGATGACTTCGGTCTCGTCATCAACCCAGTCGAGCAGTTCGAGACCATCGCCATCGGGCAGACGATAATCGACCAGCAGCACGGCGTAGCGACGGTGCTTGAGCATCTCGAAAGCTGCGCTCAAATTGAGGGCAATGTCGGCAGTGCCCCCGCCGGACGCGTATAGGGCAAGCTGGGCTTCAGTCTGGCGCATCGGGTCGGGTTCGACGATTAACGAGCGCGCGTCGCGCAGAAGATGATGATCACTGAGGAGATCAGTTAAGGTGCCTTTGCGTTGACGGCTGGCGGCAAACATGGTAAACCTCCTCACTGCCTTGCAGTGGTAGTCGAGTTGCTGATCCTATTGTCGACAATATACATGATCTATTTAGTCCGGCCAATCACAAATATGACAAAATTTACCTGAAAATGAGATCGCGGCGTCGAATTCAGGGAGAAATCAATAAGCCACTGATCGACAAAAACATACGAACCCGGTCTGCCTGCAATTTCCTGTCCACCCGGGATGACCAGTGCGACTTTTACAATTGACAGCCATCAGAAAAACCGGCAAATTGCGACCGGAATATCGTGAACACGGAACTACATTGGCAATATTAGGGGAAACACCTGCATGCTCTACCCTCAGTCAACCGCCTACGCCATCGAAGCTCTCGGTTTGCTGGCGGCGCTTCCTCCCGGCAAGTCCATCAAGGTGCGCGAACTCGCACAACAGCTGGAAATCCCCGAGCAGTACCTGGCAAAGGTTCTGAGCCAATTGGTGCGCAAGAAATTCGTCAATTCGACCAAGGGACCGACCGGCGGGTTCTCGCTGGCGGTCGAGCCCGGTAACGTGACGCTCTACCGGATCATGGCGGCGATGGACAGCCTGGGCAAGCTTGAAGATGAGTGCTGCATGGGGCTGCGAGTCTGCTCGCCGGCAACTCCCTGTGCCTTCCATGATCAGTGGTTGAAATTCAAGGAGCAGGTGATTGTCAAAGCGCAGCAACTGACCATTGCCGATCTGTCTCGGCTCGTTGTCGACAAGTTGGCTTCGGCACCGCCCTCCGACCGGACTTGAGCACCGATCGGTTTTGACATTCCGTTCCAGATCGGTTTTATTCCTGTGTCATGTCCACCTCCACCGGTTTGCGCATCGCAATCGTCGGAGCCGGCGCCGCCGGCTATTTCGCCGCGATCAATGCCGCGCGGACTTTCCCCAATGCGCGAATTGAACTTCTTGAAGCGACCCGCCAGCCGCTCTACAAGGTCGGCGTCTCCGGCGGCGGCCGCTGCAACGTCACGCATCACTGCTTTGACATCGACCGCCTTCTGCAGGGCTATCCGCGCGGATTTAAGGAACTCATCGGACCCTTTCAACGCTTTCAGCCGCGCGATACCGTGCAATGGTTCGAATCGCGCGGAGTGCGACTCACGGCGGAGGATGACGGCCGCATGTTTCCCGTCACCGACGATTCCGCGACAATCATCGCATGTCTCCAGCACAGTGCCGATACCGCCGGAGTCACCCTGCGACTGCATGCGCGGGTGACTGGCATTAGTCGAGACAATGATGAATCTCCGACCTTTCGGATTAATTTCAAAGGCGGCACAAGTACGGAATTTGACCGAGTTCTGCTGGCGACCGGTTCGAGTCCGATCGGCTACGAGATTGCCTCCTCGCTCGGGCACAAGATCATTCCGCCGGTGCCGTCGCTGTTTACTTTCAAGATCAAAGATGAGCGGCTTCACGGGCTGTCGGGGATCAGCTTCCCTGATGTCGCCTTGACGCTGGAGGTCGGCGACAATACACTCGAGCAACGCGGACCCCTTTTGATCACCCACTGGGGTCTGTCGGGTCCGGCCGTGCTCAAGTTGTCGGCCTGGGGCGCGCGGCTCCTGTTCACAACGCGTTATCAGGCAATCCTGCGCGTCAACCTGCTGCCGGAGCAGTCGCTCGCCACAATCGAAGAAAATCTCCACCGTTATCGTGTGGCGCATCCGAGGCGGGCGATCACCGCGCACCCGCTTTACGACCTCCCCCGCCGCTACTGGGAACGAATCGTTGCCGGCTCTGCAATCACACCGGAATTGACCTGGTCGCACATTACTCGCGAACAACAATCGGCACTGGTCGAACAACTGGCCAATGCCCGCTTCGCGATCACCGGCAAGGGAGAATTCAAAGATGAATTCGTCACGGCTGGTGGCGTGCGACTTAAGGAGGTAGATTTCCGCACGATGGGAAGCCGCCTCTGCCCGGGACTCTATTTCGCCGGCGAAATTCTCGACATCGACGGCATCACCGGCGGCTACAACTTCCAAGCCGCCTGGTCGACCGGCTGGGTAGCGGGCGAAAGTATCGGCCGGTAACGCCAGCCAGGACCGTCGAACTATTTCTGTAACATTTCACGTCGCGCGGTGTCTTTAGGACGAACGATGGACGACATCGACAGACACGATTGGGCGGCCTACTGCCACGGTCAGAGCGCGGCTCTGGCGCGGATCCATCAGCGGCACAGCCGCAAGCTGTTGAATTACTGCGCGTACGTGCTCGGCGACCACGGTGCGGCCCAGGAGGTCGTGCAGGAGACATTTCTGCGCCTGCTCGCGCAGAACGGCCAGTTCGCAATTGAGTCGCGCCTGCAGGACTGGCTCTTCATCTGCGCCCGCAACCTCTGCTTCGGCCGACTGCGCGCTGCCAAGACGCAGGCGCGGCTGCAGGAGCTGATCGCTCCGCCGGCATCCGCCATCGACGCCGAAACCAAACGCTTCATCGAGGAAGTGCTTGGCCGCCTGGAACCGGAAGAACGCGACTTGATCCTGCTGCGCGAACTCCAACAGTTCTCGATCGATGAGATCGCCGCCATGCTGGCAACATCTGCCGAGGCGGTCCGCGTTCGCCTACATCGCATTCGCAAGAAGATGCAGAAACTGGGAGAAAGCTGATGATAAGAACTTGTGACGAATTCGAACGATTAATTTCGGACCAACTCGACAGTGAGCTGCCGGAGGCGGAGGCACGCGCTCTGAGCGAACATCTGCGGGACTGCGCCTCCTGTCGAGCATTTGCCGAGTCGTGCCGCCGCGTCCGCGACGTGATCCAGCGCCTGCCGCAACCGACCGAGGCGGCTTCCGTCTTGCAGTCGCAGCGCACAGTCAACATGCCGTGGTGGCGGCGCCGGTTGTCGGTGCCGGTGCCGGTTGCAGCCGGCATCGCAATTCTGCTGATCGGCGGTTGGACGCTGCTTCTGCGCACGCCGGAGACCCCCGCCGGCAGATCAAGAAACACCGGGCTGGTGCAAGCCGTCGAAGTGATCCGCGTCAAACCGGCAGTCGCCCAGCCGGAACAACCTGAAACAACCGATTCTGTCATGCGCCAGGAGGAATCATGAAACGCCTTTTGCTGATCCCGATAGTTTTGGCCTTGACGGCCGCCAATATCCATGCCGCCTCCCTGCCTCGCTACCTGCAGGTTCACGTCTACTCCGAGGATTCCAGCGGCAAAGTGCTTGACGAAATGTCGCTGGTCTACGATGTATCGAGCGATTCACGCTGCGACGGAGTGTACTACATTGCCGACGGCACATCGGGGATAACCAGCGACGTAACGCGCTTCCGCCAAAGCGGCCTGCAGTTCGAATTGGTCTTCAACCTGATGGTCAGCGAGTCTCGAATCAGCGCCGCCACGCACGCGCTCCGATATCGCGCTCCGTCTAAACCCGGCGCCGCCGAGCGAACCACCACCGAGCGCGAATTTACGCTTGATGAGAGCGTCCTGCTGTGCTCGTATCGATTGGATGACGCGCGCACGGTCTTCATGGAGGCCACGGCTCTCAGCGATGGCTCGGCCTCGATTTCGGGATTCAGCCGAAATGCCGTGACGCTGACATCGACGCTGCTGCGGGACGGCAAACACGTTGCCCGGGAGCGCAACGTGAAGACTCTGCTGGCCGACCAATACGACTTCGACGTCCGCTTTCCGCTCCCGGCGGGTGACCCGTCGGGGGTGGGGGAAGTGATGTATCGAGTGCAAATCCGAATGCCGGGTGCGGCCGGCGCCGCGCAGGCGGAGACGCAATGCGAAGTGACATTGATGCGTCAGTACATGCTCAGTGCGGCGCGAGGCGGCCAGAAGCCGACCAGCCAGTCGACGATGCAGTACTCCTCGCGCAACACGCAAACGGTCACTCTCACGCCAGGCAAGGAGCTACGGCTAGTATTTCCTCCGGATGTCCCCGCCATCGAAGGATTTGAAATCGAGGACACGCTGACTATTGTGCCGGAGCGATAGCTCACTCAGATTCTTCCCTATGTGACGTCGTGATAGTCACGCTACGGCCATTGAAGGCGACTCGACAAGTAGTCGCATCGCCTTCGCCGCTTCGACTCATCTCTGCCCGCCCCGATTGACGCGACCAGCCTCGGTCCTCCACTAAGTACCGCCGTCTGATTTTTGGAGTGAAGTACTACAAGTTTCCAAAAGCCGGTGATGGTGTTGATGGGGTTACAAAGAAAACCCTTCGCAAAATGGCGCTCTGCAGCTTGGAAAATGGTGTACGTCAGGGCATCACATATGTCGGCGCGCCCTGAGTCCGAAGGGCGGAAATGCGGCGTAAGCGGTTGACGTGGTACGGGATATGGGCAATAAAAAGTTCGCAATCAGAATGTCAGGATCGCGGGGATCCTGACCTACAGCCAGTCTTGCGGATCGTTTCTTCTGCAGGACCCGCAGGCTCAGAGTGGCAATTGGCAATTCATCGGGGCCAGCGATTGACAGAGACGATACATGAACAAGATGAAGATGAAGAAAGTGATTGACGCGGGATCTCGAAGCTGGTATACTTCTCGTCGAATTGCAGGTCTCCTGCGTTCGCGCCCTCTAGGAATGAGCCTGAGGGTGGAGTTTAAGTAACATTAACTTGCGAGGGCTCTATGCCGCACCAATTCACAATCAAATTCCCCGTCATTTGTTTCCGTAACCTCGAGACTCCATTCGTGAAGAACGGTCTCAAGAACTACTACGCAGTTCTCGACACTAAGGACCTGCCCACATTGGAAGGATGGCGAAAAATCAACGTTCGCGATCCGAAGCTTACTGGCACCGTGCCAGATGCGATTCGGGCAAGCTACAGGGAAAAGCCAGACATGTTCCTGTTCATGAACCGCGGGATTGTGATCTCAGCTGATTCGGTTGTGTATGACAACCGCACGGCTGAGGTGAAGATTGTATTGTCTGATCCCAACCTGCACGGATTATTGGACGGCGGACATACCTACAACATCATTATGGAAGAACGAGAAGGTGACAATGAGACTCAGTTCGTTAAGGTGGAAATATTGGAAGGATTTTCTCACGACGACATTATTCAAGTTGTCGATGCTAGGAACACTTCAAACCAGGTTCGCGACGAAAGCCTAATGAATCTTGCAGGTGAATTCGACAAGCTAAAGGACGCTCTGAGAGGTGCGGCTTACTTCGATAAGATAGCATTCAAGGAATTCGAGGTTGATGAAGGAGGTGACCCAAAGCCGATTGACGTTCGCGTGATCGTTGCGATTCTCACAGCGTTCGATCGTGACAACTTCACCGACGCAGTCCATCCAATCAACACCTATCGTTCGAAGGCTGCTTGTCTTAAGCACTTCAAGGACCACTCAGAGTCATATAGGAAGATCTACCCGCTCGCCAAAGAGATAATCGATCTGTATGATCTCATTCAGGAGTACCTCCCTGAACACTATAATCGAGTCCGGGGGCAGACCGGTAATGTTTCCGGCGGAAAATTCGGCAAGCTCACCGGAGTAAAGACATACAAGCACCCAACACAACTAATGTTCAGTGGCCGGAAAACGAAGTACGGGGTGCCTGACGGATTCACCTATCCGATTCTTGGTGCATTCAGAGCGCTCCTCGAAGAGAAATCCGGCCGGTATGTCTGGGGGAAACGACTCGATCCAGCCGAACTAATAAGAAGCAATCTTGGACTGAAACTCGCCGATACTATTGGAAACTTTGCACTTGACGCCCAGAACCCTTCAAAGACCGGTAAGTCACCGCTTGTCTGGCAAGCGTGTTACCAATCGGTGCAAGTAGCATATCTATCCTCCAAGTAACAGCAGTTAGCGCCCCACCCCTAACACAAAAGCGTCCCGGTCTCCCGGGACGCTTTTGCTTAGTCAGATACAGCGCGCTGCGCGCTGCCTGTAGATTCGAACGTTAGTCGTTCATGCGAACAAGTTCGACGCGACGATTCTGCGCGCGGCCT
>JADYYF010000191.1 GCA_020853795.1 Candidatus Zixiibacteriota bacterium | reverse complement strand
AGGAGCAGCTTGACGATCTCATCGAACGCCACGGCGGCTACATCAACGCCTTTACGCGCAAAGACCTGACCGCCTACCTGGTGCTGATGCCGACGGAGTACATCGACTACGGCCTGGATGTCCAATCAGATCAGCTTTTCAACTCGATTCTGCCGGAAGAGAAGTTCCCCAAGGAGCGCAAGATCGTGATCGAGGAAATCCGCCAGAGCCACGACCGGATCGATGATGTCGTTGACGATCTGCACCAAGCGCTGGTCTACGCCGGAACGCCCTATGCCCGGCCGGTACTCGGTTACGAGAACCTGATCAACACCGTCACGCGCGAGGAAATCCTCCAATACTACCAGACCTACTATGCACCTAACAATATGGTCGCGCTGGTGATCGGTGATTTCAGCGCACCGGAGATGATCAAGAAATACCGGCAGTATTTCGGCGGGGCGGCCGCCCGGCCGATTCCGCCGGTGCCGGCGTTTGCGGTGTCGATTCCGTCCGAGAAGAAGATCGTCACGCAGGAGATGGAAACCAAGAGCTGCTACCTGACCTTTTCCTCGCGCGGGCCGCTGTGGAATGATCCCGATTACTATGCCTTCCACGTGCTCAACGAGTTGCTCAACGCCGACGGCGTTTCGCCGCTGCGAAAGGTTCTCGTCGATGAGGGCGGTACGTTGACCCAGTCAGTCGGCACCGGCATCAACACGCAGAAGGATTTCACGGTGTTTGATGTTTCGATCAAGACCGATTCGGTGCAAAACATCGATCGCATCATTGCACTGCTCAATCAGACCATGGAGCAGACGATAGCCAACTGGCAGCCAACAGCGGCGGACATCAAGGCAGTAGTGACGAGCGCGAAGACAGCGGAGATCTACCTGAAGGAGAAGCTGCATTACTACGGTTTCCAGATCGCGCCGCTGATGGTCTCTACCGGTTACGATTTCATCGACAATCTAACGGGCAACCTCGAGAAGGTGACGCCCGCCGATGTCAAACGGGTCGCCGCGAAGTACTTTAAGCCGTACAACTACATCGCCTCGGTCGTCAAGCCTTACTCGGAATCGGCGGCATCTGGTGGGGCCAAAATCACCAGTCAGTATGCGCACAAGACGCTTGTCAACGGATTGGAGATCATCGTCAAGTCCAACGCCTATTCACAGGTGCAGGCGTTTATGGTATTGGGCAAGGATCGGGCGGCATCCGAACCGGCCGGCAAGGAAGGGATTACCGACTTCGTGAACCGGATGCTCACTCACGGTACCAAGAACTTTTCCAAAGACCAATTGTCGCGCGCACTGGCGGAGATCGGCGCCAATGTCACAGCGAATGACAACCCATACATTCCCTACGACGACCGCTATACATCGCGGCAGTTCTCGTTCCTGAAGTTTGAAACGATCTCCGATTTCACCGATCGCGGCATCGTATTGTTGTCCGAGATGGTGAAACACCCGCTGTTCGCCGATGACGAAGTCGAGCAAGTGCGGCAGGAAGTCATGGGCATCCTCGGCATGCAATCGGGATCGACCTCCGATCAGGCTAAGAGTCTTTACTTCAGTTTGCTGTTCAACAACACCGCTTTTGCCAATCCCGAGACCGGCACCATGCGTTCGGTGGGGACGATCAGCGCACAGGACCTACGCAGCTACCATGCGCAATTCTACGCGCCGGGTAACTTGATCCTCGCCGTCTGTACCGACCTGCCGGCAGAGACGATGATGGCCAAACTCGAAGCTGCCTTCGGTGATATGACCGGAACACCACCCGCCAAGAGCCTGGTCACCGCGCCAACGACGATTACCGGTGTGGTGAGCCAGAACAAGCCGATGGAGAAGAAACAAGCGTATATGTACATTGGGAATGCTACCTGCGGCGCTACAAGTGCGGATGCCGTCGCGCTGCGCGTTGCCACCGACATTCTCTCGACGCGATTAGGGCAGAATCTGCGGGAGAAGCAGGGACTGGCGTATCGCGTCGGCGCCGGCGTGAGCTTGGATCGCGACTTTGGCTGGTTTTCGGCGGCGATGGGAACGGGCGTAGAGAACTATGAACGCGCGAAGAATGGCATCGTGAACGAGATCGACTCGATGCGCAACTTCGAAGTCTCAGCCGAGGAACTGGAACGAGCGGTCAACTCACTCTGGGGCGCGCAGCTGACGGCGCGGCTCTCACGAATCAACCAGGCGTTCTATATGGCGGTGAATCAGTTCCTCGTCGGCCGCTACGATGTTGAAGACGATCTGATTGCGACTATGAAGGCGCTCGCACCCGCCGATATCAAGCGCGCGGCACAGAAGTATTTCGATACGAAGAACTATGTTCTGGCAACGGTCGGAGTGCCGGAGCGGCCTGAGTAAGTGCTACTGATTTGACCGATCGTCCCACGTCACGATTCGGTAAAGGCTGTCGGCGGGAGACTTGCGGAACTTGAACTCGGCGACGCCGACGGCCTCGTAGAATTCGTAGCCGAAGTCGCCATCGAGATCTTTCACCGAAAGATTAAAGTAAACACGGTAAACCTCCCACACCTCGTCGTTGGGAAATTCCTGCCGGTCGAAGATCGGCACCCAGGTGTCGAGGCGGATCTCGTCGAACAGCTTGAAGAGCCGCTCGGTGCGGGCCAGATCACCGGAGGGGCCGTCGCGTGGAACTTCCACCTGCTCGATCTGGCCGGTGCGATCCTGATCCACATAGCGGAAGACGAACTGCACATCGAGGCAATTCTCGTAGACATCAATATCCCGGTGTTCGTAGGCGTACTTGAGATTGTGCAGCACGGAGTCGGGCGCGACCTGGCGCACGATCGGCACGATCCGCGAAGGCCCGACGACCGCCGGCGCAAACGGATTCTGGCAGGCCAGCGCGGCCAACGCCACCAGTCCCGCCATTGCCAGAAGTGCCGTCGGTCTTGCCCTATCGGTACGCATTCTTGAACTCCGCCCACGAGTTGATGTCCAAATCCTCGTGCAGATCCTCCCAGCGTCGCAACGACCAGAAATTGAACGCGCCTTCGACCAGGTCAAAGCGCGCAATTCCCTGAAAGTTCTGCTTCACCGTGCCGAGGGTATCAGTCACGCTCAAGATATAGGAGCGAATCAGTGTCGCCGTGGTATCCAGCACCAGGTCGGGCTGGTCAACCTGCGGCGTGAATTCTATCGTAATCCGCCGCGACTTGTCGGCACTGAAGGCGCTGAACATCTTGGTGGTCAGATTGACCTCCTGACGGTAGTCCCACGCGGTATCGCCGGGAAGCGTCTGGAGAAAATCGAAACGGTAGGTGAAGTTACTGTCGAGACACTGCACGAAATTCCCGATCACTAACTCGGCGTAAGCGAACCGAAGGTTTTCGAGCACGATCAACGGCGAAGTCGGCGGGATGAACGTCCCTACCGGCTCGGTCGGCTCTTCATTATCGCGGGTCGAAAATGGATTCTTGGCACAGGAGCAGATTGTCAAAGTGCACACGAACAACAGCATCAGCCGCTGCAATCTCATAGGTACCTCTTGAGCGCAATCGTAAAGACGTCATACTCCTGTCCGCGCTGGCGTTGATACTCCTGCACGCGCCGTTCGAGACGGCAATCAATGTACGAATTCTGCGACATCGTCCACTGGAACTCAAAGCCGATCAAGCGCCGCTGTAACTCGTCCGTCCGTACCCGTCGGCCGAGGGTTTCCACCGGATCAAACAAGTGATCGTAGTAAGTCTGCCATTCGTACGAGGCGTACGGGCAGAAGCGCAATCCTGACAGCGGACGATACTCTACGCCGAAACGTGGGCGGTGGGTGCGTCGATCCCAACTCACCTGCTGCTTCCACTGGTCTTCCCACAGCAGCCGCCCAAAGTCTTCATAGCGATAGGAGTACTCCAGGATCAGATCCGTGCGCGGGGACAGCGTGATCGTCAACGTATTGACCAGGTTGGCGCGGCGGTAAAGCGTGTTGCGCTCGCTGATCGCGTTCTTCTCGTACTCATAGTAAATGTAATTGGCGTGCATCTGGTAATTTTGCTGCACGCGTAAAGACCTTACCGGCTGCCAGATCAGCGCGGGATTGACGATGTAGACATTGTTGATCGAGTTGTTCGCCGAAAGTGAGCCGGAGATGTAGATGCTGTGAAACGTGCGCGCGCTGCCATCAACCACGCCGGTGAGAAAGTCGCTGAACTTGTGCACCGCGCGAAACGATGCCAGCCGGATCGAGCGATCGCGGTCGGCGAAGAAAGCGGAATTGGTCGGCGCAAAGTAGGCCGTCACACCGATCTGGCCGGAAACTTCCAGCGTGTCGGCATCGGAGAGCACGAGATTCGCCCGCGCCGTCACCTGTCCGGTCTCCGCCAGTTGATTGGTCAAGTTCGATCCGAAGTCCTCTTTGGTCCGGTTGAACAGATATGCGACGCTTGTGCCCAGATCGCCAAAATGCCGCTGTAACGTAATTTGATATTCAAGCACTGACGTCAAATTGTCGTTTTGGCGGACAAAGTCCGAGGTCAGCCCTTGATACTCATAGTCATAGCGGTCGTAGCGATAGGCGGCTGCGAACACCAGCCGGGCGGCCAGCGGCAGTCGTTTGGCAGCGCTCAGGTCCCAACGTCGCTGTTCGCTGGCCTGGCGGGCGGTGGATTCGAAATTGCCGCTGGAGGGAAAGTACTTGCGCAGAGCAAGAGTCTGACTCGCACTGAGGCTGAGCGTGTCGCTGCGATAAATGAATTGCGGGAGCTCATATCCGACTGTGACCGCCCGCCGCGGCGTGCGGCGCAACGTCGTGACTTCGCCGGTGACGCGCGCCTGCCCCCAACGGGCGCCGGGGGTGACGCTGAAGTCAGCTTCATAGGCCAGCCCCGTTTCGCGATGGCTCAGCGGCTCGAACTTGCGCTCCTCCCAAACGAGACCCCCGCGTTGCTTGATCCGGTAACGCGCCTTGTCGATATCGGCAGTCAGAAAAGCGCGATTGCCGATAAAGCGCTTCTCTTCAAGGCGGTCAAAATCCTGCGTAATGGCCACGCCACCGCTGAACGACGAATTGAATCGGTGATTTAGTGAACCGCGAGTGACGGCCGTTTTCTGCCAGCGATCGCCGCCGCCGCCGAAGATCGACTCCTGAAACAGTGTTGCCGATGAACGATTGAAGAGCTCAAGTGCGGTCCGCTTGTTCAGATTCCTTTGCAGTGACAACGAGTCGGCCCAATTGTAAGTCTGGCGATCGATCGAGAAATCAAGGCTGAAATACAGCGCCTCCGCAGGTACCGTCCGTAAGGCAGCGGCTACGAGAGTGGCGAAGATGACGAGTTGGATGCGAGGCATGACAGGTCTTTGGCCAACACCACGAAATCCGTTACGGCCAGCTGCTCCGGACGCTGCGTCGGTTCGACTCCGACGCGCCGGCAGAGGTGATCGGCGATTTCGAGCGTTAGCTGATACTCCTCGCGCAAAATACGCAGCAGTTGTTTGCGTCGCCACCGGAAACACGCGGCCGTGAGGCGCCGCAATGCCGGAAAATCCGCGTCGCTGACCAGCGGCTGCTCACGGCGGGTCAGATGCACGACGCTGGAGCTTACCTTCGGCGCCGGAAAGAATGACCCGGGCCGCAGATCAAACGCACGGGTGGCAGCATAGAAAAGCTGAACGAACACCGTCAGGGAGCCGAAGTTCTTGCCGCCCGGCTCAGCCACGATGCGCGCGGCCACCTCCTTCTGCACCATGATCACCAGCTCGGGAAACATCCTCCGCCGCTCAATAATCCACTCCAGGATCGCCGATGTGATATTGTATGGCAGATTCCCGACCAGCTTGGCCGCACACTCGCTTCCCAATACGGCGGCAGGATCGAACCTCAGAATATCGCCGTGAACGATCTCTAACCGCGATTGATCGGCAAAACGCTCACGCAGCCGCGCCACCAGGTTCTGGTCATACTCGACTGTGATAACCCGCGCCCCGGTCGCAAGCAGATGCACTGTCAGATCGCCCCGGCCACCACCGATTTCCAGCACAGTTTCACTCGGATGCAGACTGAGCAAGTCAACGATTCGCCGAGCTGCCCCGACGTTGATGAGGAAATTCTGCCCCAGTTCCTTGCGGGGCTTCATTCGAATTCAAAAAAGCGTTCGGCGTTGGCGTCGATCGCGCTTTCGACGACGGTGAAGTCCTGTTGCCAGACTGCCGCCAGCTTCTCGTACACCAGCTTGATCATCGCCGGCGCATTGCGCTGGCCGCGGTGTGGATGCGGGGTCAGGTATGGCGCGTCGGTTTCGAGCAAGAGCAGGTCACGTGGCAGCACCTTGACCAACTCCGGCAGGCGCGAGTTGGTGAAGGTCAGTACACCGCCCACCGACAGGAACATGCCGTAGTCGGCAGCCTGGCGTGCTTCCGCCGGCGTGCCGGAAAAGCAGTGCAACACAACGTTCGATTCATAGGCCTTTTCGGCAATCAGAATATCAAGCGCTTCGGGATAGGCATTACGAATGTGAATCACCAGCGGCAACCCCAGTTCTCTGGCGAGCGCGATCTGACGCACAAATACGCGGCGCTGGATGTCGCGGGGAGAGTGGTCGCGGTAGAAGTCCAGACCGATTTCGCCGATCGCCACCACTTTGAAATTGCTCGCCAGCTCGCGCAACCGCTGTTCGGCGGCATCGTCGTAGTTCTTGGCGTCGTGGGGATGAAATCCGATTGCGGCGAAGATCTCTGCGTGGCAATTGGCCAACTCGACACCCGCGTCGGAAGATTTCAGATCGCAACCAATATTGACCATCCGCCGCACGCCGGTGGCGCGCGCGTCGGCCAGTACCTGTTCGCGATCGTTGTTGTAGTCGGGAAAGTCGAGATGACAGTGCGTATCGATCATGACGGCATCTTAGCCGACAGTGGCGCCGGAGGGAATATCGCCGTCTACCGTGACGAGCTTCAGCGCCTTACCTGACTTGGCCGCCAACAGCATCCCGTTCGACTCGATGCCACGGATCTTGGCCGGCTTGAGGTTGGCTACCACCACGATCCTCTTACCGACCAGCTCTTCCGGCTTGTAATACTCTGCGACGCCGGCGACAATCTGCCGCCGTTCCTCGCCGATCGCGATTTGCAGCTTGAGTAGCTTGTTGGCCTCTGGTACCGCCTCGCAGGCCAGCACTTCAGCCACAACCAGTTTGGCCTTGAAGAAATCGTCAATCGAGATCAGGCCATCCGGCAGCCCGCTCTCCGGGGATTTCGCAGTTTCGATCTTGTCCTCCTTCGGCGCCTGGAGGCGCGGGAAGATGTTATCCAGTGGTCGGAGAGCCGTACCCGGTTTGAGCAGGTCCGAATTGGCGGCATCGGTGATCGACGGCTGATATGACTCGTCGAATCCAAGCATCTGCAGCACCTGCGACGACTTGGTCGGCATAATCGGCCAGGTCAGTGTCGCGGCGATTCGGACCGCCTCCAGCGAGCGATGCAGAACTCCCGCGAGCGTCTCCTTCTCACCGCGTTTGGCCAACTCCCACGGTTTGCTATAGTCGAAGTAACGGTTGGCCGCACGGATCAAGGCCCAGATGCTCTCAACCGCACTGAGCACATCGATTGCTCGAATCTCTGCGATCACGTTCTCCGGTGTCGCTTGAATCAACTGCCGCAGCTCCTCGCTGTGATCTTCGCCGGCAGCGCTCCGCGGTGGGATCTTGCCCTCGAAGTTTGCCAAAGTCAGCTTGACCACGCGGCTCACGAGATTGCCATAGTCGTTCGCCAGATCGGAGTTGTATTTCTCGTAAAGCCGCGGATAGCTGATATCGCCGTCCAGATGGAACGGAAACTGCGAAACCAGCAGGTAGCGCGCGGCATCCTGGCCGAATTGCGCCACCAGGTGCTCGTTGGAGATCACGTTTCCGAGCGACTTGCTGATCTTCTGACCGTTCAAGCTCAGATAACCGTGAATAAACAGAATGTCCGGTACCCGCAGATTGGCAGCCATGAGCATCGCCGGCCAGAAGATGGCGTGAAATTTCAGGATGTCGCGCCCCATCAGGTGCACCACCTGCGACTTGTTCCACCACTTGTCGAACGCCGCCTCGTCGTCGCCGTAGCCGACCGCGGTGATGTAATTGGGTAGCGCATCCACCCACACGTAAGTCTTCTGCGCCGGGTCAAAGGGAATGTCGATTCCCCAGTTGAGCCGTTCGCGCGAAATCGAGAAGTCCGGCAGACCTTGTTTGAGCAGCCCCAGCACTTCGTTGCGGCGGCCCTCCGGCATGATGTTCATCCGGCCGCTGCGAATCAGCTCCTCGACCCGATCGAGGTACGCCGTCAGTCGGAAGAAGTAATTGTTCTCCGAGACCAGTTTGGGCTTGGACAGATGATTCGGGCAGAGCCCATCGGGTGTCAGCTCTTTCTCGGTGATAAATTTCTCGCAGCCGAGGCAATACAGACCCTCGTACTTGCCCTTGTAAATCGCCGGTTGGCCGTCGGGTGTGCGTGCATTCCACAAGTTCATCAGTAGCTTCTGCACGCCCTTCTTATGGCGCTCGGATGTCGTGCGAATGAAGTGGTTGTAAGAGACGTTCAATGTCTTGAGGGCCTCGACGAACTTGAGGTAGTTTTCATCGCACAGCTGCTGCGGTGTCTTGCCCTGCGCCAGCGCGGCTTCCTCGACCTTGGCACCGTGCTCATCCATGCCGGTCAGGAAGAACGATTCTTCGCCAAACAGGGTATGATAGCGCTTGAGGGTATCGGTAATCACCGAGGTATAACCGTGGCCAATGTGTAGTTCGGCATTGGCGTAGAAGATCGGGGTCGTGATGTAGAAATTCATTCCGATTTCGGATGGTTCATCCGCGCTTTCAACGCGGCAGTGAACTGCTTCTTCTTTTCATGCTGGACCCAGTCTTTCCAGGTCAGCCGCTCAGTGCCTTCTTCGAGACGAATGACCATATACTGCTGAAAAACGTTGACGGCTTCGACGGTGCCCCGTCCCGTCGGCGTATCAATCTCCGCGCCGACTTCGGGAAAGCGGCGGATCGTCTCGGCATAGTGATTTTGCTCGTAGAGCAGACAGCAGAGCAGCCGCCCGCAATTGCCGGAGATCTTCGCCGGATTGAGCGACAGATTCTGGTCGCGTGCCAGCTGCGTCGAAATCGGCTCGAATTCGCGGATAAAAGTATTGCAGCACTGTTGCAAGCCGCAGATGCCGTAGCCGCCGATACGTCGCGCTTCGTCGCGCACGCCGATCTGCCGCAACTCAATCCGTGTCCGGTAGTGCGAAGCCAGATCTTTCACCAGCGCGCGGAAGTCGACGCGTTCGTCGGCCGTGAAGTAATAGGTCATCTTGTTAAGATCAAACTGATACTCAACATCGACCAGCTTCATCTGCAACCCGTGCTGGCCGACCAACACTTTGCAGTGCTCGAGCGATTCTTTCTCCATCTCGCGGTTCTTCGACATCTTGAAGCAATCATCGTCGGTGGCGGAGCGCAGGATCGGGCGCACCTTGTTGGGTCGGCTCTTGAACTTGGCCTCCGGATCGATCAGCATGTGGACGAAGCCCATGTCCTCGCCTCGCTCCGCTTCAACAATCACCCAGTCCTTTTCGCGCAAAGTGAGGCTGAAGGGATTGCCGTAGAAATCCCGCCGATGCGCCTTAAACTCAACTTCGAATAGAATGTCTTGTGCGTCTGCCATAATGTTACAATACGCGCCCGATCTGCAAGTTGGCAATAAAGCTTCCGCCGTGCTCTGAGTCAAGAACTGAACTGCTGGCACCCGCCACTAATGACAATCGCCGTCGACAGCTCTGCCGACGGCGATTCACTACCACAGGAACATCTTCGCGGGAATCGATCCGCTATTTGGCGGTCGCCAGCATCTTGTTGACCTCGTCCCAGTTGATCACGTTAAAGAACGCGCCAATATATTCGGGCCGGCGGTTCTGGTACTTCAGATAATAAGCATGTTCCCAGACATCGATGCCGATGATCGGGGTCTTTCCTTGTGTCAAGGGCGAATCCTGGTTCGGCGTCGACATGATCTCCAGCTTGCCGCCGGAAGCCACCAGCCATGCCCAACCGGATCCGAACACGCCCGCGGCCGCCGCCGTGAACTTCTCCTTGAATTGTTCCTGTCCACCGAACGTCGAATTGATTGCTTCGATGATCTTACCGCTCGGTTTGACATCTTTCTTCAAAATCTTCCAGAAGAAGCTATGATTCGCATGCCCGCCGCCGTGATTGCGCACCGCCGTCCGGATTGCGTCCGGCACACTGCCCAGGTCACGGACCAAGTCCTCGACCGTCTTTCTCTGCAACTCGGCATGTGCTGCCAATGCCTCATTCAGCTTGGTGACGTAGGTCTGATGGTGCTTGGTGTGATGAATGTTCATCGTTTCCTTGTCGATGAACGGCTCCAGCGCGTCATAAGCGTAAGTCAACGCCGGTAATTCGTAAGCCATGATCGTTCCTCCAGTCAATAGATCAGATATGACAAAATCCAAACATTTAAAATCGACCAAATGGGTCTCTTCAGACCCCGCATTGAGGAAATACGGAGCGCTGTGGGCATTTTGTGGATTTTCCGGCGAGAATTTCGGCCCGACGATTTTTCGCGCGAGTGCTTGCCATCGAGGTTTGAACATGTATTGTTTTGCCCAGGAATCTTGAGGGGAGCAGACCAAACCCTTTGGCCTGGGCAGGCTTATGCTTGAACTCATTGCACGGCTGGAACGCTTCCCAAAGTGGCTCAGCGCCTCACTGGCATTGTCGCTGGTGGTCCTCATCGCCGCCCTTTATTTTGCGACCGATGCGCTGCTTGCGGTCTCGATCTTCTATTTCGTTCCGATCGCCATCGCCGCCTGGTCGTCCGGGCGGCTGGCCGCCGTAACGATTGCCCTGATCAGCGCCGGACTGCTGGCCATTGTCGACATCGAAAGCGGCGTTATTCTTCGCAATCCCGATTTCACACCGGTAAATGAGATTCTGCGCTGGCTTCTGTTTACGCTGATCGCACTGATGCTCGCGGCGCTGAAGGAGACCGCCGATCACCACCGGAACACCGCGCGTGTCGATGACTTGACGGGCATCTCGAACCGCCGCGCTTTCCAGGAGTTCGCTGAACTCGAAATTGCCCGCGCCAGACGTACCGGCAAGCCGATAACGATCGCTTTCACCGATATCGATGACTTCAAGCTCATCAACGATAGCTGCGGGCATCAGGCCGGTGATCGCCTGCTGGCCCAAACCGCCGAACTGATGAAGAAAAACATCCGCGCCGTCGACCGCGTCGCCCGCTTCGGTGGCGATGAATTCGTTCTTCTACTGTCCGAGACCGATTTTGCAGCAGCCGAGCAGGTGATGAAGCGGCTCAAGGCCGATCTAAGCTCGATGGCCACTGCCAACGCCTGGCCAGTTTCGTTCTCAACCGGTGTCTACACGTTCGTCCGCCCGCCGGAGTCGGTGGATGACATGATTTCCCGAGCTGACAAACTGATGTACACCGTCAAGCAGACCGGCAAGAACCGCCTGCTCCATGGTCAGGATTAGCTCGCCGCGAGTCCATCAGCGCTTTCAACGTTGATGGATGCTGGTAGAAAATAGCTGGAGAATTACTGGGCAGCGGCGCGCTCGAACAACTCTTTCAACCGCCGCAAGGTTGCCGGAGCATGGCCGGCATAGTGGTTGTTAATGTAGACTAAAGTCCGAATCTGCCGCGCCATCATCCGTACCAGGAATGCGCTCCAGCGTTCCAGACTCTCTTCCCGGTCGATAACCTCTCTGTCCCAAGTTTTGGTGATCGCCTCGATCTGTTGGCGATCACCAAGGAGCCGGATATAGCAAACACCACCGGTGACCGGATCGAACAGCTTCTCGACCTCGTCGCCGTGTGGCATCCAGGCTTGATCGACCAGCACCAAGCTCACTTGGTGGCGACGGAGCAAGTCAGCAAAATCGGCCTTCAGCCAGGTCTTGTTGCGAATTTCGACGCCGTACTCGAAATTCTTCGGCAAATCTCCGAGGAATCGGTCGAGTCGTTCCAGAAACGGTTCACGCGATGTAAACACCTTCTTGGAGAAGTAGGGAAACTGCAACACCAGCGGCCCCAAGCGAGTGCCGAGCGTGGCGATTACCTTCAGGAAACGGTCGCGATCAGCATACGTCGCTTCCGGCTTGAGAATCAGATCCGGTGCCGGTGTTGCGCCCTCCCCGCCATGCACAATCGAACGCGGGAATTTCGCCGAAATCAGAAAGCCCTCCGGCGTCTTTTCCACCCAGCCTTCTACCGTCCGAGCCGACGGTATGGCATAATAGGTGGCGTCAACCTCGACGGTGTCAAACTGCCTGGCATAATAGCTGAGAAACTCTGCCGGCTTGGTATCCTCCGGATAGAATGGACCCACCCAATCCTCGGAAGAAAACGACGAAGTCCCAAAGCGGATCAAATCTGGTTTTCGGCTGCGCGGCATGGCCGTTAGTATAATACAGGTGCGTCCGAGGACAAAGCCCGTTCTCGCCCGCGAGTTTATGCTTGTATTCGTCTTCGGCTTCGCTGATACTAACAGGAATATTTCACGGACAGGAATGGAATGCTCACAGCCGGCGATACTTTAGCCCACTTCAAGATCCTCAGCAAACTTGGCGAGGGCGGCATGGGTGAGGTTTTTCTTGCTGAGGACACCAAACTCAATCGCCAAGTTGCCCTCAAGACGCTCCGCGACGACTACTTCGACAACGAGGATCGCCGCGAACGGTTCGAGCGCGAAGCCAAGACCGCCGCACAGATTCAGCATGCCAATATCATGGCGATCTATGACATCGGCGTCGGAAAATCGCCCGATGGCAAGCGCGACATCCATTACATCGTAATGGAGTACATTCGCGGGAAACATTTGAACGAGTTCCTGGTCGGCAAACCGGAGGACGTGGGCAAGGCGCTGCGGATTGCCGAGAAGATTGCCTCCGGGCTGGCCGCCGCACACAAGTTGAACATTGTTCATCGCGACATCAAGCCGGAGAACGTGATCGTCGACGAGCACGAAGAACCGAAAATCCTCGATTTCGGCCTGGCCAAGCCGATGTCGCCGCTGCAAAACGCCGAGCCCGCGGCCAGTCCCTCCGGCGCGACCGTCAAGGCCGATCTGACCAAGGT
>JADYYF010000190.1 GCA_020853795.1 Candidatus Zixiibacteriota bacterium | reverse complement strand
TGTTGCAGACGCGCTTCATCGCGCAGGCGTTTGCCGGCGATCGTGATCGCGCCCGGCGCGAAGCGCCGAAGACCGCGGCAAAGCGGCTTGCCGTGCGCTCAACGGCGGGTTGGTCGAGGTTGGAGCGACTGTGGTTTGAGCGATGGTCGGTGCTGGTTTGCGCATTGCCGGAGGTAGAGCGCTGGATCACGGCCGAGAAAGCGGCGTTAGTCAACCTGATCCGCGCCAAGGGTTACGTGCAGGAACAGGCTTACGTACGCGCTGTACAAGACCATCCGCGCCTCGCGCGCACGCTGCGCGCCCTTGCCGGCACGCGCAGCGCAGACTAAAACTCGGTTAGAACCCGCCGCCAAAGCCGTGGCCGTGACAGCCGGAATCGTTGTTGGCACGCTGGTGCTGTCCGCGTCCGCGGCAGGCACGGGCTGGGTCGACGACCCGCAGATCATTGGCCTTGATGCGATCGATGAGTGTTCGCACACTGGGTGTCTCAGCGTAATAAATCCGGACACCTTCGCTGTTCAGCGCCTCAATCGCGCGCCGGCCCATGCCGGAACACACGATCGCATCGACGTGGAAGCGCGCCAGCTGTGTCATCGGGTGGCACGTACCGTGGCTGTGATGCGAGTTGCGATTCGCGACCACCTCAATCTGATCATTCTCGCTGTTATAAAGGGTGAAGTACGGCGCCGAGCCGAAATGCTCACAGACCGTGTCGTCGCGACCGGCACTGCCATTGGTGGGGATGCATGTCAACATGACAAGACTCACTTTCTCTCAGGTTGATAACAACCGCTTCATTGTTGAGAATTGCCGCGATTAACAGCTTGCGCGCTGTATAGAGCAGGCGTTGTACGGTTCCGCGCGACACGCCCAGTCGTTCTCCCGCCGCCTCCTGCTCCAGACCCTCAACATCGCACAGCCGCAACGCCTCGAACTGGTCGAGGGTCAACTCGGTTGTGGCCAGCTCCCGCAGTGGAATTCCTTGCGGCTTGTAAACGCGATCAGCTTCGTAGCGGCGGCAACAGCGCCATTTCTTGGGTCGTGGCATACTCAATCCATTATGTGCATACGCACATAATAAGTATCGACAAGATTGGCGACAATGTCAAGCGATTTGCGTACATTTTTGTTGTTAGAAGATGTATTTGGCGCGAAGTGCTGGAATGGCCTACAACGTAACGACTTAAGGACAATGCGGCACAGGTCCGCCAGCGAAGATGTAATTGATCAAGTACACCGCGTCGGAAATCGAGACGGCACCGGAACCATCGGCATCACCCTCGCAAAGTGGATCGGGCGCCGCGCCACCGGCAAAAATGTAATTGATCAGAAAGACGGCGTCCGAGATTGAAAAAGCGCCGCTGCCGTCAGCATCACCACAGAAGCAGGCAATGGCTGCAGTGAAGTTCTGCTGGAACCCGTGAATAAGCTGGTAATTGGTGGAAGCGCCAGGACCAGCGGCTGTTTGACCTACGGTGCTCGACAGTTTGAAGTTGGTCGATGAGCCATTGGTGGTGCCGCCGCCGGAGACAACCTGCCATTTCAATTGCTCACCCGATTGTGGCGCTTGGTCGTCGGCCATCAGCGCGCTCAGGCTCAACGGCAGTAACGCGGTCATCAGTAGGAAAGTGAGTGTTCGACTCGATCTCAACATTTCGGACTGCCTTTCTCGTCGGGAACGTGTTTGCGGATTATATAGATCAATATAAGCGACTATTCGTCTCTGTCAATGTCTTTCGCTGGTCAGACTCGAGGATCTGCTCGTTCCCCCTTCGGCTCGCATGTGAGCGGAGACATCCTCCCATCCGATGGCCGGCAATTGGCACTGGCGGCGCCCGGCCTTCGCGCTACTTTCGTCGCGTGTAGTTGATGGCCCACATCACCTTCCAGGTCTTGCCGGCGTCGTCGGAGCGCTCCCAGTTCCACTTGAGGGAGTCGGCCGCGATATCAAACCACACCATCCGCTGCAGGAATACCGGCGTGCCGGCGGGCTTGGCCTCGCGGGTGAGAATCATCCTGCCCTCCTTGTACTCACCGGTGAAATCGAGGTAACTCCCCTGATTATCCACCCAGGTCTGATGCCACTACCCGTGTTCGAGTTGAAGACTGACAGCGACAAGCCGCGCAGAGGCGCGGAGTCAAGCGATGTGAAGTTCTCCCGGATGACGCATCCGTCGAACTCCTTGCTGATCGTATTACGTCCCCGGCCGGAATCGGCCCAGGTCAGATCCCAGTCGCCCAGCCAGAAGTCGAACTCAGTCGCGTGGGGCGAACTGCACGGTTGAGGCTGGTCGTCGGCCCAGACATTTGCGACCATGACAGCATTGATGATGACCACCAGCAAACAGACAAGCTTGCGCAGCATTGATACCTCCGCCGAAGACGTTTACAGCAGAGACGAGTGTCCGCGGCAAATATGTCACGAGCTTTTTGAGAAAATTCGCGAATGGTTCAAATGTCTACGGTAGCGTCTTATGCGTGCCGTCGCAGAAGGGGGGAGTCTGCGTGTGCTTGCAGAGGCAATACGATCGCAGCTTCTTCTCCGTGATGGTGAATTCCAGCGGCTGTAACTCAGTCACGTGATGCGAACCGTCGCAAAACGGCTGATCAGCGGAGCGCCCACAACGACACCACCAATAGGTGCCCGGCTCCAGCTCGAGCTTGACTGACTTGCGGTCGGCTATATGCGGGTCGGCCAAGTGGCCCTCCACTGAGTGATTCGGCCGGCGCCGCCTATTCGGCACCGCCCGACAAGAGAATTTCTTCCGTCAATTGCGCCAGCAAATGCAGCGCAAAAATATGTTCTTCCTGAACGCGCATCGTTGCCGCCGCCGGCACCAGCAGCGGCTGGTCACATAGCTCCGGCACAATCAACCCGTACTTGCCGAACAGCCCCAGCGTCAGCAAACCACGTTCCTTGGCGGCGCGGAACGCCTCGAGGATGTTACGCGAGCGTCCCGAAGTGGTCAGACCGATGAACACGTCCCCCGCCTGCCCCAGCGCTTCAATCTGGCGGCTGAAGATATGATCAAAGCCGTAGTCGTTGGCGGCGGCGGTAAGCAGGGAAGTGTCGGTCGTGAGGGCGATCGCCGGCAGGGCGTTGCGGTTATTGTCGGAAGTCAGCCGCACGACGAACTCGGTCGCGAAATGTTGACTGTCGGCGGCGGATCCGCCGTTGCCTGCAATGAGAATCTTGCGGCCGTTCGCCAGGGTCTCGGCCAGCTTCGTTGCCGAAGCCAGGAGCCATTCTTCCCGCGCCAGGGCAAACGCTGTCCGTAGCGTCGCGGAGTCCTGCACCGCCGCGGCAATGATCTGCTTAAGTTTCATCATGCGATTTCTTCGCTGGTAGTGCCGCCTTCTGATGAATCGCCTCGGCGAACTCGATCATCAGCGGTAGCTGATTGTTCTCTTCAAAACGATTGCCGATCACAACGAAACTCACGCCGGCGGCAACTTTGCGCGCCGCGTCCTCGGGATGGCGGATGCCGCCGCCGCAGATGATCGGCAGCGAGACAAACGCGCGCGTCGCGCGGATTATCTCCTCCGGCACCGAGTGGATTGCTCCCGATCCGGCCTCGAGATACACCAGCTTCATCCCCATATACTCCGCCGCCAGCGCGTGCAACTTGGCGATTTCCGGTTTGTTGCGCGGGATCGGATGCGTGTGCGAAATGTACTCCACCGAAGTGCGCGTACCCGATTCAATCAGCATGTAGGCGGTAGGGATCGCCTCCAGACCGTATTCTTTGACGAGAGGCGCGCCCTTGACCTGTTCGCCGATCAGGAATTCCGGATTACGTCCCGAGACCAGCGAGGTAAAAAGAATCGCATCGGCGAAGCGGCACACCTGCCCGGCGCCGCCGGGAAAAATGATCACCGGAATTGTCACCCGTTGTTTGATCTCACGGATGAGTTCTTCCATCCGATTCGTCAGAACCATCGATCCGCCGACTAAGATCGCGTCGGCACCGGCGGTCTCCGCGTTTTCGGCGCAGGCCAACAGTTGCGACTTCTGATGCTCGTTGGGATCGATCAGCGTCAGGAAGCCCGCGCCCTTGCGCTGAGCGGTACCGAGCAGATGTTCGTAAATGCGGTTCAATCCGTGAATCCTCGCATGCCCCCACCCTGCGCTTCGCTGCGGGTGGGCTACAGGACCTTCTCGATCAGCGGCAATACGACTGCTTTCATTTTCTGCTCGTCGAGAGCTACCTGGCCAGAGCCTTGAGTGAAGTAGCCACGTCCTCCGCCCTTGCCGCCAAATGCGGAGTTCACATCGATGATCAGTGACCGTGGCTGAATGCCCATCGCGAGCGCAGAATCTGAAACGACAATCGCGTATTGCGCACCGGAAAAGAACAACCCACAAATCGGATCAGCCATGGATTTCAGTTTGTCTGCAAATGTGTTGAGCTGATCTTTCGTCTCGAAAGGTTCAATAATCACTCGCAGCGACTTCACCTTGAAGGAGCGTGTTTCGATGAACTTTTCGATCGTGCCCGCCGCCGATTCGGCCTGCGATTTCTCCAGCTCTTTTTTGAGCTTCTTGCTCTCTTCCAGCAGTTCGGCGATGCGATCGACCAGTTTCTCTTCCGGCAGCTTCAACAGGTGCGCGGTTGCATCGAGTTTTTCTTTGACGCCGCGCAGATATTCAAACGCCCCGGCGCCGGTCAGTGCCTCGATGCGCCGAATCCCGGCGGCAATAGCGGTCTCGGCGATGATCACGAACACGCCGATTTCGCCGGTGGCCTGCACGTGGGTGCCGCCGCACAGTTCGCGCGAGTAGCCTTCGACCTCGACCATGCGCACAACATCGCCGTACTTTTCGCCGAACAGCGCCATGGCGCCGAGCTTCTTGGCCTCCTCGATCGGATAATTGTCCCACTTGACGCGGTGATTGGCGAGGATCTGCTCGTTCACCAGATGCTCGACTTCGCGGATTTCCTCGTCGGTCATCGCCTTGAAATGTACGAAGTCAAATCGCAGGCGCTCGGGCGATACCAAAGAGCCCTTCTGCTGGACGTGCTCGCCCAGCACCGTGCGTAGCGCTTTATGCAGCAAGTGCGTCGCTGTATGATTACGCTGGGTGTGCTTTTGCCGGACGCCGTCAACGCGGGCGAGGACAGTCGTACTCTCAGTCGGAATGGCAAGATCGGACTTCCCCTCTAAGACATGCACCGTGGAGTCTCCAACTTTCAACGTATCGACAACCTTAAACTGACGATTTCCGTCGATAATGGTGCCCACATCGCCGACTTGTCCACCTGACTCCCCGTAGAAAGGAGTCTCTTCTAGAACGATTTCAAGCCACTCACTGCCATCCTTGACACCTTGATTTACTTGCTCAACCAAGGTGCTGTGTTCGAAAACGTCATTGTACCCCACGAACCTGCTTGGACGATAAGACTGAGCCTTTGCAGCGAATGATGTGATCGATCTCGATCTGGCCTTCTGTGCCTCCAATTCTCTCTCAAACCCCGCCATATCGAGCGTCAACCCCTGCTCACGTGCCATCACCTCGGTCATGTCGACCGGAAAGCCGTAGGTGTCATACAGCTTGAAGACTTCCGCGCCTGGGACGGTCTTCTGACTCTTGCCGCGCAACCCTTCGACGATCTTGTCAAAAATCTCCATCCCGCGATCGAGCGTCTCACCGAAGCTCTCTTCTTCCGACCTCACTACTAGTGCCACGTGCTCGGCCTGAGCCTTGATCTCGGGGAACTGATGCCCCATCGTGTCGACCAGCACCGCCGCGAGTTTGTGGATGAACGGATCATGTTTGCCCAGCAGTCGTCCATGACGCGCGGCACGGCGCAGGATGCGCCGCAGCACGTAGCCGCGCCCCTCGTTGGAGGGAATCCCGCCATCGGCGATCGCAAAGGTGAGCGCACGAATGTGATCGGCGATCACGCGGTGCGACAGCCCGCGTTTGTCGCGATGATATTCTTTGCCGGTCAGGTCCACGATTTGCGCCAGCAGCGGCTGAAACAAGTCAGTGTCGTAGTTCGAATCGACTCTCTGCATGACCATGGAAATGCGCTCCAGACCGGCGCCGGTGTCAACCGACGGTTTCGGCAACGGTGTCATCTTGCCGGAAGCATCGCGATCGAACTGCATGAAGACGAGATTCCAGATTTCCATGAATCGGTCGCAGTCGCAATTGACCGTGCAGGTCGGCTTGCCGCACGAGTATTGCGCGCCGCGGTCGAAATGCAGCTCCGAGCATGGTCCGCACGGACCGGTCTCGCCCATCGACCAGAAATTGTCCTTCTCGCCAAAGCGCATGATTCGGCCGTCCTTCAGTTCCGGCGCAATCTTCTCCCACAGCGCGAACGCCTCATCATCGTCCTTGTAGACCGTGGCATAGAGCCGGTCCGGGGACAGCCCCAGGACCTTGCGAACATACTCCCACGCGAACGCGATCGCGTCCTCCTTGAAGTAATCGCCGAAGGAGAAATTGCCCAGCATCTCGAAGAACGTGTGATGTCGCGCCGTTTCGCCGACATTCTCCAGATCATTGTGCTTGCCGCCCGCACGGATACACTTCTGCGACGTGGTCGCGCGCTTGTAGTCAACCTTGCGCTGGCCAAGGAACACGTCCTTGAACTGGTTCATGCCGGCGTTGGTGAAGAGCAAGGTCGGATCGTCAAAGGGAATCAGCG
>JADYYF010000189.1 GCA_020853795.1 Candidatus Zixiibacteriota bacterium | reverse complement strand
TCGTAGAGCCCGGCCGACAACTCGTAAATCGGGCGCGCATAGATTTGTCCGGCCTGATCGAGAAACTCGGCGAACATCTTGCGCGAGAGCCCGCCGCCGGTGCCCGCTTTTTCGATTTGCTGGTACAACAGTGTCGGGTTCTTGTAGTCGTCGAGGTGATCGCGCAGATCGAAAATCTGCAGCAGGTTGTAACCGGGCGCGTGGTTTTCGAACTTCTGGTAGAGATTATAGAGCGCCTTGGTGATCATCTCGTCGACGAACGGCCGCTCGCGGAAGCGTTCGATGCGCCAGCGCCGGCGGCGGTGGGCAAAGGGGGGGTACTCGCTACGGCGCGCCTCGTGAAACCTCTCCAGCGGACACTTCTGGATGCGCAGGTAGCCGGTGTCGGCGAGGAAGACGTGCTCATCGTCGTAGCCGACCGGGATCACACGGTGGCCGGCGAAGTGGGTGGCCGAGTCGAAGTAGGGTAGATAAAAGAGATCGACTTGGACTATAATTGGAATCTGCAGGTCGATATGACTGATCAGATCCTGCCAAGCTTCGGCGTCGGAGTCAAATTCCCTGGCCTCGAGTTCGAGGTGCAAATTGCGACAAAAGGAATCCACCATCCCGGTCCCCGAGCCGCCGAGGTGGGGGTTGTCCTGGCCGGCGATGCGGCGAAAGTGAAAACCGAGACCCTCCGCGATGCCGAAAATCCTTGGTTCCGGGTAGCGGAAGCCGTAATAATTGAGGATATTGCGGAGCGCCGTGGTGATGCAATTGGCGCCCGGCAGATGGACGAAATTCTCGATTTGTTTGCGCGTCGGCATAGCTATATTCTCACGTTATTTGCAAGATAGATATTTGAACGATTCGGCAAAGTACATTCGAAAGAAGGACTAAGTAGACAGACATGGCTCATCATATAGTGACATTGATCGAAGGTGACGGTATCGGACCGGAAATTAGCGGCGCGGCCACCCGCATCATCGAGGCGACCGGCGTGGACATCGACTGGGAGAAGCTGCCGGCGGGGATCAACGCCTTGCCCGATTACGGCTCGCCGGTGCCGGAGGTGCTGCTCGAATCGATCCGGCGCAACAAGGTGGCGCTCAAGGGTCCACTGACGACTTTTGTCGCGAAGGGGTTTTCCTCGGCCAACGTCGGCCTGCGCAAGGCGCTGGACTTGTACGCCAATCTGCGACCGGTGCATTCGATCGACGGCATCCGGTCGCGCTATGAAAACGTCGACCTGATCATCGTCCGCGAAAACACCGAAGACCTGTACGCCGGGCTGGAGCACGTGATCACGCCGGGAGTGTCGCAGTCGATCAAGGTAATCACGCAGCACGCCTCGGCGCGAATCGGCCGGTTTGCCTTCGAGTATGCACGTAAGCACGGTCGCAAGCGAGTGACCGCGGTGCACAAGGCTAATATCATGAAGCTGTCGGACGGAATGTTTCTGGAGTCGATCGGCGAGGTAGCCAAGGAATTTCCTGAGATCAAGTTCGACGATGTGATCGTAGATGCGCTGTGCATGAAGCTGGTGATGGACCCCAATCAATTCGATATTCTGGTGCTCTCGAATTTGTACGGCGATATCGTGTCCGACTTGGCCGCCGGGCTGGTCGGTGGGCTCGGCGTGGTTCCGGGCGCGAATATCGGCATCAATGCCGCAGTGTTCGAAGCGGTGCACGGCTCGGCGCCGGACATTGCCGGCAAGGGGATCGCCAACCCGAGCGCGCTGGTGTTTTCCGGTGTGCTGATGCTGCGGCACCTCAACGAAAACGCGGCGGCTGATCGGATCATGAATTCGATCCGCAAGGTGTTCAAGGAAGGCACGCACGTCACGCGCGATCTCGGTGGCAACGCTTCGACGGAGGAATTTGCCGACGAGGTGATCAGGCATCTGTAAGGCGGGGCGCGAAGTCAGGCGAGCGAATTGATCGGCGGACGGCGCGGCTGTCCGCCGCTGCCATTTAGGGGGAGTCGGTGTTAGTGCGGTTTGCGTTCGTGAGGCGTGCGACCGGGGACTTTGGGCTCTTCGATCAGGATCACTTCAAAGCGGTAAATCACGGCGGCGGGAGAGAGGTGGGCGTCACGCTGCAGGCCGGCTTTCTCGCAGGTATGCTGGAGGAACTGGGTGACGCTCCAGTTGTATTCCGAGGCGACTTGCGGCAGGAGCAGGCCGGAGGCGGCGCCGAGGCGGATCAGCAGGCCGTGGCGGCCGATCTCGATGTCGGCGGGGGAGGTGATACGTTCCAGCGGCGAAAGAACGGAAATCTCCAGCGTAGCGCGGGGGAGTTCGTCGCGGCGCAGGGGCGAGAAGCGCGGGTCGGCGATGGCGGCATCGACAGCGCAGAGCGCGACCGTCTGCGCCAGCGGTAGTTCGGCGACGACGCGGCCGATGCAGCCGCGCAGGTGCTCGCCCATCCAGATCGTCACGAAGGCAGCGCCGGGACGTTCAAGATTCGGCGATGCGGGCAGATCGACGAAATTGGCGCCGTCAAGGTAGTGCGTGATGGCGTCGCGGGCGATCGCCAACAGCTCGGTCTTGTCCGCCGAAGTGAGCCAGTCCTCCATCACGGACAAGTTGCTCAACGAAGAGCGATTTGTCCATAGGGAAATGCGGGGGCAAAGTTGTTGTCGATTGAGCCTCATTGGTTGATCGACGATTCGTCGTGTGGTCGGGAGCTCTTATGCGCTCGCCAATGAAGGAGAGCGCCTAATCCGGATCAGGCATTGCAATGATGCGGTTTGAGAGTTGCCTCAAGCGCGCGGCCCGCTTGTCGCCTCGATGAGTCACAAAACCTAGGACTCGGTGACCGACGGTTGCTGGGACGT
>JADYYF010000188.1 GCA_020853795.1 Candidatus Zixiibacteriota bacterium | reverse complement strand
TAATTCATAGTGAATTTATCGGCTCTCAGGCGCAGAGCGTTAGGGATGGAAAGTGGGAGTCGCGAAGCTGTTTCGAGTTGAATCAAGTGAGGCGAAGAAAGCGACGAATAAAACGCCCTGGTCCCTTATGCTGAGGGAATTGTGGCACGACGGAGTTCACGTTTGTGCAATACGCGGCGAACGAAATGTGCCCTCACCCCTGCCCCGCCCTCAGAGCGAGGGGGAGTCGTGGGATTTGGCGCGCTGCCACTCTTCTTCCATCTGCGCCAGAGTGGCTTCCTTGAGGGAGAGTCCACGCTGGTGGAGAGCGCGCTCCATGCAGTCGAAGCGATTGGTGAATTTGCGGATAGTGGCATTGAGGCAGGTTTCCGGTTCGGCCTGGATATGGCGGGCGAAGTTGACGAGCGAGAAGATCAGGTCGCCGAGTTCGTCGCGGATGGCGGCGACATCGTTTTGTGCGAGAGCGTCTTTGAACTCGGCCATTTCCTCGTCAATCTTGGCAAAGATATCTTCGGCGCGTTCCCAGTCGAAGCCAAATTGAGCGGCTTTTTCCTGAACGCGGTAGGCCTTGAGCAGAGCGGGCATAGTCTTGGGGACACCGGCGAGAACGGTCTTGGGGGCTTCATCCTGCCGCTGGCGGAGCTTGATGGCTTCCCAGTTGCGCTTGACCTGATCGGAGTCGGCGACGGTCGTATCGCCGAAGACATGCGGATGGCGGTCGATCATTTTCTGCGTGATCACCTCGATCACGTCGCGGATGTCGAAATGGCCGAGTTCCTCGGCGATCTCGGCCTGGAAAATGATGTGAAGGAGGATGTCGCCGAGTTCCTCTTTGAGTTTGTCGTAGTCGAGCTGTTCACCGGCTTCAACAGCCTCGTAGGTTTCCTCGATTAGATAAGGGAGGAGCGAGCGGGTAGTTTGCTCCCGATCCCAAGGGCAGCCCTGGGGCGAGCGGAGGGTCTGGAGGATCTGCACCAGTTGATGAAAAGCGGGACCGGATTCGCGCATTGAGATCTCCTCAGAAAAGACCGATGAACAAAGGGTAATATAGGCGCGAACTACGGCGCCGGCCAAGGGTTATTATGATCTTGACATGAGGTGGGCATCGCCTATACTCAGTGGACATTTTGCAGAAAGAAGCTATGAGCGAACAGGAAATTCCGAAGCAATACAGCCCGTTTGGCGTGGAAGAACGGCTTTATGCCGATTGGCAGAGCAAGGGGTATTTCCATGCGGAGGCGAGCTCGCCGAAGCCGACGTACACAATCGTGATTCCGCCGCCGAACGCGACGGGCGTGCTGCATCTGGGCCACGCGCTGAACAATACCTTGCAGGATATCATGATTCGCTGGCAGCGGATGCAGGGGAAGGAAGTGTGCTGGCTGCCGGGGACGGATCATGCCGGGATTGCCACGCAAGTCGTGGTCGAGAAGCTGCTGGTGAAGGAACACAAGTCGCGGCGGGAGATCGGGCGGGAGGCGTTCGTCAAGCGGACATGGGAGCACGTCACCGGTACGAAGGCGCGGATTATCGAGCAACTGAAGAAGATGGGGTGTGCCTGCGACTGGTCGCGCGAGCGGTTTACGCTGGACGAGCAGTTGTCGGAGGCCGTCAAGGAAGTCTTTATCCGGCTCTACGACAAGGGACTCATCTACAAGGGCAAATACATCGTCAACTGGTGTCCGCGGTGCCAGACTTCCCTATCGGACGACGAGGTCGAGCATGCGGAGCGGGTCTCGAAGCTGTACTATGTGCGCTACAAGCTGAAGGGACAGGACATCTATCTGACGGCGGCGACCACGCGGCCGGAGACGATGTTGGGCGACACGGCGCTGGCGGTCAATCCCAAGGATGAGCGCTACCAGCAGTACATCGGCAAGACGGCGATTCTACCGATTCTCGACCGCGAGCTGGCGATTGTCGCGGATGACTACGTCGACATGGAATTCGGCACAGGTGTGGTCAAGATCACTCCGGCGCACGATCCGAACGACTTCGAGATCAGCCTGCGGCACGATCTGGACAAGATCAACATCCTGAACCCGGACGGCACGCTCAATGAGAATGCGGGCAAGTTCAAAGGTCTGGATGTCAAGACCGCGCGGCGTGAGGTGTTAGACGAACTGGAGAAGAAAGGATTGCTGGCGAAGATCGACGACTACTCGCACGCAGTCGGGATCTGTTCGCGTTGCGCGACGGTGGTGGAGCCGTACTTATCGGAGCAGTGGTTCGTGCGAATGAAGCCACTGACGAAACCGGCGATCGAGGCGTTGAAGAACGGACAACTGCGGTTCCATCCGGAGCACTGGTCGAAGACATACCTGTACTGGATGGAAAACATCCGCGACTGGTGCATTTCGCGCCAGTTGTGGTGGGGGCATCGGATTCCGGTGTACTATTGCCGCGACTGCAACGAAGAGATGGTCCTGAAGCAGGCGCCGGCGAAGTGCCGCAAGTGCGGAACGACGGACATCTACCAGGAAGAGGACGTGCTCGACACGTGGTTCTCCTCGTGGTTGTGGCCGTTTTCGACCTTCGGCTGGCCGCAGGATACGGAGGATTTGCGGAAATTCTATCCGACCAATTCCCTGTTTACGGCGAGCGAGATCATATTCCTGTGGGTGGCGCGGATGGTGATGGCGGGCTATGAGTTCACCGGCAAGCTGGTGTTCAACGACGTTTACATCCACGGCACGGTACGCGACGCGCAGGGACGGAAGATGTCGAAGTCGCTGGGGAATGGAATCGATCCGATCGAAGTGATCGACCAGTACGGCGCGGACAGCATGCGGCTGTCGCTGATCCTGTCGACGCCGGAGGGGCAGGATCCGAATATTGCGATGAACACGTTCGAGCTGGGGCGCAATTTCGGCAACAAGCTGTGGAACGCGTCGCGCTTCATCATGATGAACCTCGGCGACGAGATCGGCGAGGGCGAGCTGGCGGAGCGGCCGCAGGCGGCGGCGCTGCCGATGATGGACCGGTGGATTCTGTCGCGGCTAAACGAGACGATCAAGCGCACGACTGAGCAGCTGGAGGAGTTTCATTTCAACGCGGCGGCAAAGCTGCTGTATGATTATGTCTGGCACGACTACTGCGACTGGTATATCGAGTTGGTCAAGCCGCGGCTCTACGGCGACACCGATCCGGAGGACAAGCTGCTGGCGAAGCGGGTCACGGGCTATTGTCTGAACAATATCCTGAAGCTGCTGCATCCGTTGGCGCCGTACATCACGGAAGAGATCTGGCACTTGCTGCACAAACTGCCGGCGGGCGAAAAGTCGATTCTGCTGGAGTCGTACCCGGTCGCGGATGAGCGGCTGATTGACGAGCAACTCGAAGAGATGATGCTCAAGCTGCAGCGGGTGGTGAACGCGGTGCGCAACATCCGGGCGACGATGAACATTCCGCCGTCCAAGCGTGCGGAGGTGCATCTGAGGATCAGCGATCCGGAGCTGACAAAGATCCTGGACGACAACCGCAACTACATTCTGAATCTGGGGCGGATCGAGAATTTGATCATCGGGGCCGACCTGAAGAAGCCCCCACTGTCGGCTTCGGCAGTAATCCCGGGGGTGGAGATCTATGTGCCGTTGGCGGGATTGATCGACATCGAGACGGAGCGCAAGCGACTGCAGAAGGAACTCGAGAATGTGACCGGGCTGTTGGAAAAGACGCGGCTGAAGCTGGCGAATCGCGATTTTGTCGAGCAGGCGCCGAAGCCGGTGGTGGAGCAGCAGCAGGCGAAGCGGCGCGAATACGAAGAGATTGTCGAAAAGATCAACGCAAATTTGGAGCAGTTGCTGGGGTGGTAGGCGGAGCGAGCGCCTCAAGGTTGATCCGGGTGGTCAAGGGGCGGCAGGTCACATCCCGCACGATTACGTGTCGAAATACTTCCACAGATTTCGTCGTGCGGGACAAGACCTGCCGCAACGATGATAATGGGGACTTTGGTAATCAGCGTAAGCGATCATTATTTAGAGCACGTGCGCTGCGGGGCTACCCGATAATCACATAGACTTCGCCGGCGTCAATTTCGATCGGATATGATTTCAATTTCGCCCAAGGTTCGTTGAGGCACTCGCCGGTGGTGATGTCGTAGCGCCAGGCGTGGGCGGGGCAAGTGATGATGGTGCCGTCGATTTTGCCGTGGGCGATGGAGGCGCGCATGTGTTTGCAGTCGGCCTCCAGACCGTAGAGGACTCCATCGATTTTGAAAACGGCGATGTTGCGGGCCAGGACTTTGACGGCTTTGACGCCGCCCTCCGCGAGCTGACTTTCGGGGCAAACTTTGATCCGCAAGCGGCAATCTCCGAAAATATTTTCTCCGCCGCCAATAAAGCGAAGGTGGGCGCGAATGGCACGATGAATCCGAGGTAAGTGAAGATTATCACGAGGTGTGGAGCGGCTAAGAACTTGCTGTTCCGCAACCCGATACGCAACAACTGGTTAATGGGCGCATCTGTGTTTGACTTCGAGTTGTAGCTGAAAAGAATCAGGATAAAGACTGACAAGATAACCTGACCGGCTCGGGGGAAGGATTGTATCTGCTTGTGTGATTTAAGATTGCGGATATCGAAGTTTATACTTTCGGCCAGAATTGGCTTGACAAAAGTTTGACATTTGGCTTGATTTGTAAAGCAGCATTACAAGTACTTCGCAGGTACTATTTCATAAAGTAAAGAACAGAATTGAATTGTTGCCGGGCAGGAGGTAATTCAGGCAGCGACGATTGTGGCGGAGTGAAGCAGGATCACTGACGTCGGCGCGAAGTGAGCGCGATCGGGCTGTTTGAGTTGTGCTGTCCCAGTATTATATGGAGGAGAGCTTGGGCAATAGGTAAAGCGCAACGAGTCGATACACTATTAATCTCTCCATCGTGCACGTTTACCCGCCCTGAGTTTTTCTCGCATCATGAACAACTATAGGTGTGATGCCGTTTCGGCGGCACACTCGAGAGCAATCGTGAAGTCGCGGCGCGACCGCCGCAAGGTTGGATAGTGTCGCGGCGCGACTGTGAAGCTGGAGAATGAGAAATTTAAATACAAGCCTCGTCAGAACCTTTGACAATGGCAGGAGTGGGTTATGGAGCGACTGTTAAAGCGCTTAACGGTCATGTTTGCGATCGGAGTGCTGGCGCTGACCATGGGCAGCAGCACGGCACAGGCACAGTATATCGTGATCGATGCGCCGGAGGACTCGACGGTGATCGACACGAGTTATCAACCGCCGTCGGGCTATGTGGTTCCGAAGCTGGACGAACTGCGGTTACCGACGACCGCGGGTTCGCGCAGTACGCCGTCGCTGACGATTTCGCAGTTGATCTGCGGGCCGGTGGTGTGCGCGTACGTGGACGTGCTCGGCTCGAACGGGTTCACGATCAGCGGTCTGAACGCCGACAGTTTCTGCGTCAAGCAGGACGGAGTGACGATCCCGTCATTCACGGTTCAACAATTGACGGCCGACTCCTGCATCACATCGGTGTGTTTTGTGGTAGACATCTCCGGCAGCATGGCAGAGGACAACAAGCTTGACTCGGCGAAGGCAGCGATGCATCGCTATGTCAATAACATGGATGCCTTCGACCGGGCCGCGATTGTTCCCTACTCCAACTGCATCGGGACGGTAACGAATTTCACCTCCAACAAAACCACCTTGCACAATGCGATCAATGCGCTGGCGTCGAACGGGTTTACGGCCTGTTACGACGGCATCTACAAGGGCGTGGATCTGACCAGGTTTGAGCTGGGCAGCAAGGCGGTGATTGCCTTTACGGACGGATTGGAGAATCGGAGTCAGTTTTGCAGTCAGCCGCCGGACGGTGTTTCGGACAACACCTATGCCGACGACTCAACTTTGATCTGCAACCTGGCCAACTCCGGTGGTGTGCCGGTTTACACGTTCAACCTCGGCCCGATTGACTATACTTGGTATAATCCGATTGCGCTGCAGAAGTTCGCTAATGCCACGGGCGGCTTCTGGAGTCACGCGATCAACGGCGCGGCCGTGGATTCGGTGTACACGTTGATCAAGCAGCGTTTGTGCAGCCGGTACTACATCTGCTACGACAACCCCGATACAGTGCAGAACGGCCAGACGCATGCGACGATCATCTGCAAGAAGGACGGGCCGAATTGCACGCCGTGCGACACGGCCTATTGCACCGAGACCGATCCGCCCGATCCGCAGCGGAACCCGCCGACGATCGACCTGAGCGACACCTGCCAGATTCCGACTAACAATCTGACGATTTGCACCTACGTCTATGACGACGACACGCCGCCGGGGAGCCTGGTTGTGACGCTGTTCTACAAGTTCAACGGTGATGCCAGTTACTCGTCAACGGCGATGACCTACAACCCCAATGACAGTTTATTCTGCGCGACCTTGCCGCCAAGTCTGCTGCAGTGCAAGACGACGCTGCAGTACTACACAACGGCCTCAGACGGGCAGACGACAGTATCGGATCCGGCGGTGAATCCCCAGGGGAATCCGTACGTGATCCAGATTTGTCAGAACCTGCCGCCGGTAGCGAATGCCGGGCGCGACTCGGTATTGTTCCAGTGTTCGCCGGCGCCGATCTGCATCACGGCGGCCTGCAGCGATCCGGACGGCAACCTGTCAACCTGCCAACTGGTGAGCGGGCCGGGGACGTACAACGGCTCGGCGATTTGCTTCACGCCGGCGGCGAGTGGAACGTACACGTTGGTTCTGAAGGCAACCGATGTTTGCGGGGCGACCGATTATGACACCTCCGTGGTGACGGTGACGTTGAATCAAGCACCGGTGGCCAATGCCGGAGCGGATTCGACGGTCTATCAATGCGGCGCGGCTCCGGTCTGTTTCCCGGCCTCGTGCAGCGATCCGGACGGCAATCTCTCGACCTGTCAGTTGGTGAGCGGGCCGGGGACCTACAATGGCACCAATATTTGTTTCACGCCGCCTGCGAGCGGGACATACACCTTTGTGCTGCAAGCGACCGATGCCTGCGGCGCAACTGATTTGGATACCTCGGTAGTCACAGTGACGCAGAATCAG
>JADYYF010000187.1 GCA_020853795.1 Candidatus Zixiibacteriota bacterium | reverse complement strand
AGAGCTACGATCAGAGCGGGAAGCAGAACACGTCTCATAGAAGACGACTCCATGTTAAAGAACAGCCCCGAAGTACAACGTCGACAATATACGCCATAACCATGATTCTGTAAAGCCGTAATGTCTGCCGGCGCGACGACGATCGAGGTATTTGGGAGCCGGGCGAAGGGTGCCGGAGGCAGGCGGAGGCGCCGGGTGGTGCGGCCCAATTTCCTGTTGCATCCGTTGAGGGTTTATATATTTTCCCGCGTTGTTACGCGTTCAATCGAGGATCTTTCACAAAGGAGAAAGAGTTGAACTTTGTACCAAAGAAAATCTTCCTGACCAAAGGCGTGGGGAAGCACAAAGAGAAGCTGGCCTCGTTCGAGTTGGCCTTGCGTGACGCCGGGATCGCGTACTTAAACCTTGTGAATGTCTCTTCGATTTTTCCGCCGTACTGCAAGCTGATTTCGCGCCGGGAAGGGCTGAAGTATTTTGAGCCGGGCCAGATCGCCTTCTGCGTGATGAGCCGCGATGCCACCAACGAGCCGAACCGGCTGGTGTCGGCGTCGATCGGGATTGCGATGCCGAAGGACAAATCGAAATTCGGTTACCTGTCGGAGCATCACGGTTTCGGGCAGACGCAGAAGTATTCCGGCGATTACGCCGAGGACCTGGCGGTGCAGATGCTGGGGACGACGATGGGTTTGACGATCGACCTGGACAAGTCGTGGGACCAGAACAAAGAGCAGTGGAAACTCAAAGGCGAAGTGGTGTACTCGCGTAACATTACGCAGTCGGCCGAGGGGGACAAGAACGGTTTGTGGACTACGGTGATTACAGCGGCGATGCTGATTCTGGAAAACGGCGACTAACCCCAGCGGACGGAAGGGCTCATGAGCAACGGCGAGATCACGAAATTTCTCAGGCATCACTATCGCCATTTCAACGCGGCGGCGCTGATTGACGCCGCCGACGGTTATGTGCGGCATCTGGACCAGGGCGGCAAGATGATGGTCGTGTTGGCGGGCGCGATGAGCACGGCGGAACTGGGTTTGTCGCTGGCGGAGATGATTCGCCGGGACAAGGTGCAGATCATCAGTTGCACGGGGGCGAATCTGGAGGAGGACCTGTTCAACCTGGTCGCGCATGATCATTATGAGCGAGTACCGCATTATCGCGATCTGACGCCGCAGGACGAGGAAGCGTTGTTGAACCGCCACCTCAACCGCGTGACGGACACGTGTATTCCGGAGGAAGAGGCGCTGCGACGGCTGGAGAAGGTGCTGCTGGATGAGTGGTTGAAGGCCGACCGGGCGGGCGAGCGCTATTTCCCGCACGAATTCATGTACAAGATCATCCGCTCCGGCGCGCTGAAAGCGCATCATCAGATCGATCCAAAAGACTCGTGGATGGTGGCGGCGGCAGAGAAGAATCTACCGATCGTCGTGCCGGGCTGGGAAGATTCGACAATGGGCAATATCTACGCGGCGCACTGCATCGAGGGCGACATCAAGAACGTGCACACGGTGCGCACCGGGATCGAGTATATGACCTGGCTGGCGGACTGGTACACGGCGACGGCCAAGCAGTCGACGATCGGATTTTTCCAGATCGGCGGCGGGATCGCGGGGGATTTTCCGATCTGCGTAGTGCCGATGTTGCATCAGGATTTGCAGCGGACCAACGTGCCGGTGTGGGGGTATTTCTGCCAGATCAGCGACTCGACGACGAGCTACGGGTCGTATTCGGGCGCAGTGCCGAACGAGAAGATCACCTGGGGCAAGCTCGGGATCGACACGCCGAAGTATATCATCGAGTCGGATGCGTCGATTGTGGCGCCGTTAATGTTTGCGATCGTACTGGGATGGTAGAAGTGTAGGCTGCTGCTGCTGGGGGGATAAAGGGGTTGGAAATTCGAGACAGTGACATGGTGTAGATCAAGCCCTCACCCCTGCCCCTCTCCCAGGGGGAGAGGGGGAAGAGACGCGGTCGGAATGATTCGTGACAGCGGGAGCGACAGATGTACATCGCGGCAGGTCGCCCCACGAAGCACGCGATACTTGTGATAGGATTGAGGGTCGAGAGCGCTTCACGGGAAGACCTGCCGCAACGGCGTTAGGCGAGGCCGAGCAATTGACGGCCGGGAAGCCGACTGAAGTCGGCGCTACAGGGGGAGGCGCAATCGGGGCGGAGATTGCTTCGTCGCGGTGAAGACAGGAGGGCACGGTAACGGTACGTTCGCTCCTCGCAATGACGACGCTTGCGATTGCGGTATTCGTATCGATAAGGTCGCAGGCGCACGGAACGGCAACGAATACAGCCCCTTGGCCCCTTTGCTGAGGGGGAATTCGGGTTGACGAGTGCGGCAAATGCGTGGAAGATTCGTGTCAGTTGAGTAGTGGGAACGCGGCAGGTCACAATCCCGCGCGGGAGAGTGGCGTCGCTGTGGCGGATCGAGTAGGGCGCGGGATCAAGACCTGCCGCAACGGCGTGCGGCGGGGCTGAACAATTGACGGCCGGGAAGCCGACTGAAGTCGGCGCTACAGGGGGGGAGTTCACGTCAGGATCGCAGGGATCCTGATCTACGGCGGACGGTGTGGTAGTCAGGATCGCGGGGGCAATGACCTACGGCGACGGTGCGGTAGACAAGATTTAGTGCGCGTTAGAACTCGGCGCCGAAGCTGAAATAGTGTTTGGGTTTGGTGACCTGGACCAAATCCCAGCCCCAGGCCAGATCGTAGCGCAGCAGGAAGATGCCGAGATTCACGCGGGCGCCGGTTCCGAACCCGGTCTTGAGGCCGAGCAGACGATTGGCGCCGGCGGTGGTGCCGAGGCGGAATTCTTCATTGGCGTTCCAGGCGGCGCCGGCATCGAAGAAGGCGGCACCGGAGAGCCGCGCCAGGACGATCGGCAGCGGAAAGCGCAGCGCCAGATATTCGACAAACGGATAGCGGAATTCGAGATTGACGACGCCGTACTTGGTGCCCTGGAATTCAAAGTAGTCGTAGCCGCGCAGGGGGGTGATGATCTTGGAGAAGTAGAAGCCCTGCACGCTGTAGACATCGTCGGTAGCGGTGGTGGAGCCGATGTAGTTGGTATTGCCGCCCACATAGTAAACCTTCTTGCTGCTGCCGAAGGAGGCGCCGCCGGCCATGCGGAAGGCGAAGGAGTACTGGCCGCCGAGATGGAAATACTTACGGTAGTCGAATTCACCCGCCCAGTAGTCCTGCGAGTTATTGGAGAGCGGCAAAGTACGTTCGAGGCTGAGTTTCCAGCGGCTGCCGTTGACCGGGCCGGTGTAACCCCAGAGGACGTTATCGTGAATCACCGCCAGGTCGGCGGTGGTGGCATCCTCGTTGGCATCATCGTAGACCAGTTTGCCGTCTTCGAGGCGCGGGTCGTAGTAGGTGCGATCGATGTAGATGTGCGAGACATCAAGTTGAACGCGCCGGAAGAGACTGAACGGATGCGAGACGCTGGCGAGCAGGCCGTAGGTGCGGTCGGAGAAGAGCCGGTCGCGGTTGTCCTGGAAGTAGTTCTTGTTATGAAAGACCCCGAAGCCGAAGTCGGTGCGGTGGGTCGAGTTGATATAGTACAACTGCAGATTCGACTGGTTGATTGAATTGACGATGTCGGTGCCGATCAGGAACTGGTGGTTACCGAGGAAATCGGTCACGAGTACGAAGGACTGACCGCGGAGGCCGTAGAAGGTGTCGTAGGACAATCCGCCGCTGACGATATCGGGCGAGAATTTGGCTTTGTAGCGTTTGACTTCGAATTCCCCGTCGGGGCGAACGGCATAGACGGTGTCGCGGCCGTCGTCCTCGTGGGCAGATTCGACAATCGCCGAATCGCCTTCGATACGGACGTCGGAGTCTTTCTTGGTCGGCGGGGTGAAGACGAAATCAGTATTCTCGCTCTCGGCCGGGAATTCATTTTCGAAAACGGAATCGCGAACGGCGGCGGAGTCGGCGCCGTTGTCGAGGGTTGCCGCAAACTCGGCGCGGAGTTCGCCCTTGGCGAACTTGGTGGCGACGAGCGGAGCGCCATTGTCCGTGGCCGGCTTGATATCCTTCATCAGGTAGACATCATAACCGCCTTTGAAGAACGCCTGGAAGACGATCTGATCGCCCTTGGGCGACCACGACGGCGAGCTGATGCCGCTGAGGACGTTGGTGATCGGGAACGCCGGCACGCCGGACTCGAAATCTTTCACGTAAAGGTTGTCGATGCCGTTGAGGTTGGAGACGTAGCAAAGCTTTTTGCCGTCGGGTGACCACGTCGGATAGCGGCAGATGCCGGCTTCGCGCGTAACCGTGTCGACGATGGCGCCGGTGGCGAGATCCATAACGAAGATGTTGTAGTTGCCGAATTTGAAGCGACGGGAGTCAGCGGCGGAAACCAGACGGTCGGAGGCAAAGGCCAATTTGGTGCCGTCGTGATTAATGGCGGCGTCCTTATCGTCAAAATTGTCGTCGGTCAGCTTGCGCAGGGCTTTGGAGTTGAGATCGACATGATAGAGATCGGAGCGGCCATCAGTGACGCCGGTAAAGATGATATTGCCGTCGGCGGTGAAGACCGGATTATAGATCGAGCCAAAGCCGGGGCTGATGCGCTTGACGATCTTCTTTTTGTCCACGCTGTAGATCATCAGGGCGTCTTTGCCGTCGGACTTGGCGGCGAAGGTGATCAATTTGCCGTCGAACGACCAGGCCAAACCGGAGACGAAGGAGTGGAGCGATTCGAGGTCGCCGGAGCGTTCGCCCTTGACGAGACTGCGGACGACCTTGCCGTCGCCGGCATTCATCAGGTAGATTTCGGTGTAGTCGGAGCGGTCGGAATAGAAGGCGATCAGCTCGCCGTTGGGCGAGAAGGTAGGCTTCTCGTTGAAGTAGGAGCCGTCTTTCTCGTGGTTGGTCAGCCGCTTGGCGAACTTGGCGGGTTCATCGCGGGTGGCGATTTCGGGCCAATAGACTTTCTTCAGGTAGAGCTGGAATTTCTCGTCGAACTCGGTTGTGGTGAGGCCGATGGAGGCCTTCATGGCGCGCGAGATCGAGAGGCTGCGGCGACCCTTGTTGATGATGTCGGCGATCTTCTCTTCGCCATACGTTTCCGCGAGGAACTTGATGGCGGCCTGCCCTTCCTTGTAGGCGAGGTAGCCGCCGAGGTAATCGACGGGCGCGAGGTAGCCGTGGATGGTGGCGTCGCGCACGATCATGTCGGCGAAGTAGTCCCAGCCGCCGCGCGAGGAATACTCGGCGTAGCCTTCGCCGAACCAGAGCGGCAGTTGGAAAAGATACTGGCGCGAGAGCAGCGAGCCGAGGACGTTGCCGTAGATCAGGTCGACAATGACGGCATGAGTCAGCTCGTGGTGGAGGACATGGCGCAGGTCTTCATAAGAGCCGTTGTAAGGGACGACCACGCGGTTTTTAAAGTACTCGGTAAAGCCGCCGACGCCTTCGGGGAGAATTTCCGAGACGACGTTGGTCTGCTGGAATTCATTGGGGGAATTATAGATGAAGACCGGGATGCGGCCTTTCAGGCGATAGTCGAGTTCGCGGGAGACCTCGACGTAGGCGGTCTCGAGTTCGGCGATAGCGAATTTGGCCAGCTCGTACTGGTTGTCGTAGAAGTAGACGTCGAAATTCGGCGACTGGATATAGGTCCAGTTGAACGACTTGTACTGTACCTTGTTTTTGCCGAAGTATTCTTCCTGAGCCGAGGCGGTGGCGACCACGAGCAAGACGAGGGCGAGCAGGAGCAGGAAGATTTTGCGCATAGCGAGTACCTTTCCTAATGCGGGAGCCGGGGACTAATCCGGGACCTTGCTGATCGATGCTCCGACGGCGCGGAGCTTGGCGTCGAGGGCGTCATAACCGCGCTCAATATGATATATTCGACGAACTTCGCTCGTTCCTTCAGCGGCCAGGCAGGCCGTGACCAGGCCGGCGCCGGCCCGTATATCAGACGCCATAACACCGGCGCCGTTTAATCGGGGCACGCCTTCAATGGTGGCGACATCGCCGATGATGGTGACCTTGGCGCCGAGGCGGGCGAGTTCCATACAGTGACTAAAGCGATCCTCAAATACAGTTTCGCGCATATGCGAAGTTCCCTGGGCCTGTGCCGCCAGGGAGACGAAGCACGCCTGGAGGTCGGTCGGAAAACCGGGAAACGGAAACGTCACGAAATCGGCGGCCTGCAGTTTGCCATCGGAGCGCACGGTGATCGCGTTGGCGCTTGTGTCGACCTGGCAGCCCATTTCCCGCAATTTCAGCAGGACGACCTCGAGGTCGTGGGCGACGCCGTCCTCGACGGTCAATTCCCCGCCGGTGCCGGCGGCCATGCAGAGAAAGGTGCCGACTTCCAGACGATCGGGCATCGGCTCGTACGTGACCGGTTTGAGCTTATCGACGCCGTGAATCGTGACGATCGTCGAGCCGGCGCCGCGAATATCGGCGCCCAGGCGATTGAGGAAATTGGCGACATCGACAACTTCCGGATCGCAAGCGGCATTGATTATACGCGTGACACCGGAGGAAAGCGCCGCGCCGATCATGATGTTTTCGGTGCCGGTATGTGACGGGCGGTCGAAGTAGACTTCCCCGCCCTTGACGCGGCCGTTGGCAACGACGTAGCCGGCTTCTTCTGAAATCTCGACGCCAAGTTGGGCGAAGCCCTTGAGGTGCAGGTTGACGGGGCGCTGGCCGAGCGAGCAGCCGCCGGGCAGAGAGACGCGGGCGTGTCCCTGGCGGGCGATGAGCGAGCCGAGCACGAGGAACGAAGCGCGCATCTTGCGGACCAGGTCGTACGGGGCCTCGGTTGAGGTCAGGGTTTGCGCGCCGATGGTAATCTTGTGATTTGGCTTGTCCCAGGCGACGCCGGCGCCGAGTTCTTTGAGCACCTGCAGCATGATATCGATATCGCGCAAGTCGGGGACATTAAGCAAGGAGGTGTTGCCGGAATCGGGCAACAAGGCGGCGGCCATGATCGGCAGTGTGGCGTTTTTGGAGCGCATGGCGCGCAAACGGCCATGCAGTTGCCGGCCGCCTTCGATTACATATTTATCCATCTAAGCAGTAAAACCTTCCGTGATCGTGACGGTTCCGAATTTGCGGCGGTCCGCAGTAACAGTTTGGACAAGGTAATCGGTCTCAAACCATTGTACAATCGGGAGCGGTTGGACCGATGAATCGAGGGTAACGGAACCGGCTTAGATTTTCTTGGCCAGGACGGCGTCGCGCATTTCCCGCTTATAGGCGGCAAACTTGTCGAGCAGGACTTCCCCACCCTCCGGAACGCCGGCGGCGAGAATCTGCACGGCGAGCAGGCCGGCGTTGAAGGCATTGCCGATCGCCACGGTTGCGACGGGGATGCCTTTGGGCATCTGGACGGTCGACAACAGTGAATCGGTGCCCTGCAGCGGCGCGGTCGGGATCGGGATGCCGATGACGGGAAGTTCGGAATTGGCGGCCATGGCACCGGCCAGATGGGCAGCAGCGCCGGCGCCGGCGATGATGATGCGGATGCCACGCTTGCGGGCGTCTCTGGCGAACTGGGCGGCTTCATCGGGACAGCGGTGGGCGGAGAGAACGCGCATTTCGTAGCCGATGCCGAATTTGTCGAGGGCTTCGGCGGCGCCCTTCATGACGCCCAAATCAGAATCGCTGCCCATGACGATGCCGACACGAACGGGAGTGGAACTCATCAAATCTGCTCCTCTATTGCGAAAAATTTTCAGTCAACAAACGATCCGGACCCAGCCGGGATACAGATGATACGGCAAAGACGGCGAGGCTGCAAGGGGTCGAAGTTGCGAATTCGGCGGCGTCGAGATTTTTCGCTTCCGACGATGATTGGAGAGAAGTATCATAAGTTATGGGCATCAAGGAGAATTTCGGGGACAACCTGTCGCTGTTGGCGGAGTTCTGGCGCTTTGTCCGGTATCGCAAGCGCTACTGGCTGTTGCCGTTTTTCATTCTGATCATTTTGCTGTCGGTGTTTATCGTGCTGACGGAGAGCAGCGCATTTGCGCCGTTTATTTACTCGCTGTTTTAGCGGATGGGTGGATGAGAGTTGCGGAATTTGCGATGGCGGTAGGCGGGACTTTGATCGTCCTGTTTCTGGCGCTATTCCTGTCGAGGCGAGATATTCCGGTGACGCATTACGAGGCGAGCTGGGAGGAGTTGACGCTGCGGCACGAGCATCGTGCGATCGTGCGCGGTGGCGAGGCGCCGGCGCGGTTTGACGTGACGGTCGAGGGCGGGCTACTTCCAGACAGCTCCGTCCTGGCGGTATATTTGCGACCGTACTTTCACGGGGCGGTCGGGGATCGGGCCGAATACAAGTCGGTGCCGCTCTTGACGGTGCCGGGCGAGGGGTTGTTGTATCGGCGCGAGTTGGTCAACCAGGGGGTTGGCAAAGAATTCGAGTACTACCTGAGATTGTCGGCGACGTTAGATTCAGTGACGGT
>JADYYF010000186.1 GCA_020853795.1 Candidatus Zixiibacteriota bacterium | reverse complement strand
CACAGCGACCGAGCGCTGCGATCACCTCGCTGACGAGGCGCGGAGCGTACACCTGATGTTCCATCATCATGAAACCACTGTCGGACAGCGCGTGCCAATAGTCGATGAAAGCCTCGGTGGTGAACAGATAGTTCTCGGCCAGCGCGAAAGAGCCGGAGGCAAGCGCTGCCCACGTGTTCGAACTGAGCGAATAGATGATGTCAAATTTGCCCGTGAAGCGGCGCACGTAAGCGCGGGCATCTTCGGTGACAACTCTTACGCGCGGATCGCGATAGATGAATCCGGAGAATTCGGCGACACTCATCAGCGGCGGCACCGGCGTTGCAGCTTCGGTCGAATCGATGATAGCGGTTGAATCGGGGATGAGCGGCGCGCGCGCATAGCCGGCGGTGTCGGTGATGGTCATCATGTGATTGATGTAGCCGTTGATTTCGACGGCGTGGATTTCCGCCGCGCCCTCGACGAGCGCCTGAAAGACATCACTGCCGCCGCCAGAACCGAGGGAAAGGAAGACACAGGAGTCGAACTGATCAATCAGATAGGAAACATCGATGCCCCACTCAACCGAATCGGGATTGACGTCCGACCAATTGCCGTCGAAGCGGTACACCGGCGTGTTGGAGACGTTATCGATGTTGATGCCGCGCGCATCGGGAGCGTACTCGTAAACCTTGAGCTTTGACATGGCGTCCCAGTGCGTAAAGATCACCGGCGCACGTTCCTGGCGCTCCAGTCGCAGCCAGTCCTGCGCCCGGGGTGAGACGGCAATTGCACCCAGGGCCACGAGAATCGGGATCAACCTCCAGAAGCTTCGACTCATGATCATGGCCGCCAACAGCATCGGCAGGGCGACCAGAATTGCGGCAGCGGGTGTGCCCAGGGCATTCATAGCGACAATGGCCGCGAGCACGCCGATCCCGGCACCCAGCAGGTCAGCCATATACAGACGCGGCATCTCGGAGTGATTCGTCTTGAAAATCAATGAGAGGGCCAGGCCGCCGAAGAAGTAAGCGGACATCAGGATGAGAATCGTCAATGCCAGCTTGCCCACGGTCGCCCAATCGGTGAAGAGAGTCGCAAAATCGGGTGCGATGGTAAAGACCAAGGGCGGACCGATGATGGCGCAGACGGCCGCCAGGGTCAGATAGACGCCGATCAAACGAAACTGACTGAGCCGGGGCAGCAGGCGCAGAGCCAGACCACCCAGCCCCAGACCGAGAATCGCCAACGACAGGACGAGGAAGGCAAAAGTATAGAAGAACTCTGCCGAGAGGATTCGGGTCCAGGTGAGTTCAAGCGGGATCAGGGTCAATGAGATGAGGCCGACGACAAGATAGTAGCTCTTCTTCATGATGTAGTCCTCAAGTTGGAACTGCGGCGAAATGGTCTCTTAGAGAAAAACTACGGGTTTGGCACGACCAGGTTTTGTTTTTTTGGATCAATTTGTCGAGTTCTTGGCTGGTCCCATTGACGACGTCTTCCGCGCGTATTCGTACTGTTCGAGACTTGACGATCAGGAGTAGCAGTAAGTGACGGAACGAGCGAAAGCTTCGAAGAGTAGCGCGACGGCCAATCGCTATGTCGCCTTCCTGCGCGGCATCAATGTCGGCGGCAAGGTCATCATCAAGATGGATGCGCTGCGTGCGGTCCTGGCAGCCAACGGATTTGCCAACGTTAAGACGGTCCTGGCCAGCGGCAACGTGTTGTTTGACGCCAAACCTGCAGCGCCGACGAAGATTGCGGCTCACGTCGCATCGATCCTGGCGGAAAAGTTCGGGCGCAAGATCGGAGTCGTGGTACGGCCGTTGGCGGAGATTCAGAAGCTGGCGGCGGAGAATCCGTTTGCCGGAATCGAGCCGACGCCGCAGACGCGGCTATATGTGACGTTCCTGTCGGAGCAGCGCCCAGGGTCGTTGAAAACACCGTATAAGTCGTTGACGGGAGATTTCGTGATATTGCGGGCAACTGCGGACACGGTCTTCAGCGTGCTGACTTTATCTGAGCGGACTGGGACAACCGATGCGCTGAAGATCCTCGAAACCCAATTTGGGCGCGAGATCACGACCCGCAATTGGAACACGATTCAGAAGATCGTCAGTGCGTAATGGCGGCGCCGGCCGAGGCGGCATGCTGACCGGCGCCACAAGATTGGATCGGGTCCTAAGCACAGTGGGGCGCCGGACCGCCGGCGAAGATGTAGTTGATCAGATAGACGGCGTCCGATATGGAGATAGCACCGGAACCGTCGGCGTCGCCTTCGCAAACCGGATTGGGCGCCGGACCGCCGGCGAAGATGTAATTAATCAAGTACACAGCATCGGAAATCGAAAAGGCGCCGCTGCCGTCGGCATCGCCGCAGTTGCAGGGATTGGCCATGATGCCGTGCGGCCCGGGAGCAGTCGGTGCGACTCCGTGGCAGACTTCGCACTTTTTTAGCGTTCCGGCGAATCCTTGAAGAGCGATATTCTGAACATTGTCGCGATCTTTGCCGCTGGGGACGATGGCATGCGGTTCACCGTGGCAAGCGCTGCAGAACAGACCGCCGTGACCGCGCGACTGCCGAAATAGCTTGCCCGGTTCCTCTGCAAAGTTCGATCCGTGACAATTGGTCGCGCCGCAGGCGGGTTCCTGCAGCCACGGAATACGCCCTGAACTTATGCTCTCGCCAACCTGCGTCACACTTCCGTGGCAAGTCTGGCAGGTGAAGCCGTGTTTGACCTTCATAACATCGCGCAGGCATTGCGTGTTCGGACCCGGGTGGCATTTGTAACAATCATTCGTGTGCTCGCCATGCTGCTTGTGAATCGCTTCCGATAGCGACGGCAACCCCGGCTGACCGGGAGTCCCGAGGGCATTCGACGAATGACACGACGCGCAGAGAATCGGAGTATTGTTCGGATCGAACCCGCCTTCAGCGTCGTGCTGATTGAGAATCTGCGTTTCACTTCCGTGGCAACCAGAGCTCACGCAGTTGATCTCGTTGGAAACCGGCACCACTGGCGGGGCGGTGGCGACGAGTTGGTCGGATGCATCGTATAGCTTCAGAAGACCGAGCTGGAAAGCGTCCTCATGCACCAGATCGGCATCCTGATACGGCGTGATCGGAATTCCGGTAACAGCGAAGTAGTTCTCGGTGATCGTCATTTGCCCGGTAAGCCCGTTGCCGGTCAGGCCGATATTGTCGGGCAGACTGACGCCGAAAATCTGGTCTTCATAACTCCAGAAGTTGGTCTTGCCGACCGAGTAGGTGTTTCCGGGGATCTCATACGTAACGTGATACCCGGTCGTCAAAACCACCGGCAGATGGGTAGCATCACCGACTCTGATCACCTGGGCATGAACATTGTTGAACGGCGGTAAGACCACGAGCTTGGAGAAGTCCTGGTTACTACAGTGCATCCCAAGATCGTTCCAGCCGATAATGATGTGGATTTGAGCAGATAGTGGGTGTGACACTGCCAGCACAATCAAAATCAGCAGCGGAAAACGGAGTCTCCGACACATAGCGCATTTTCCTTTCCGATTGATTTTCTATAAAATGCGCAAATTAGTCGATGTTGTCAATCTACTAAATGGTGTTAGTGGAGTTCACTTTCGATATTTCACTTAGTGATCTTAACTTGATGGGAACGTGGCCGCCTCGAGCAACAAAATCCAACCGAATTGGGTCGGTGATCGACGATCTCAGCGGGGGGGATCCTGTCGTACCGATTTCCAATCATCAGTCTTCTTATAGTTGAACAGCAGCCAGAGGGGAATAGCCAGCCACTCGAGCAAGGCAACGGCAACTACTGACAGCAGGATGGCGCTTTTGGTGGGGAGCAAGACGAGCAGCGTGCCGCCCCACACGAGCAGGCCGATGGCAAAGATCGTCAGGGTAATGCGCACATGCTCAAGCGGATCAAAGCTCTTGAGGACAATGCGCACCAGCGTCGAGTAAGCCAGTAAGAGAATCCCGCAAACACGCAAAAGACTGACGGCGACGAAATAGACCTCGTCGCGGCTGACGCGGTCGGGGCGTTGGCCCATCGCGACGGCCGCGGTGTCGATGATTTGCGGCGCCATGATCAGGGCGAACACGCCGCAGGCGAACGCCAGCCAGGCGTTGAATTTGATCAGTTTGGACAGCACGGCATCAAGGTAGCGGCCGACAAGTTGTGACGCAAGTTACTTGGCATGGAAGCGCTGTATTTCTATAATGTACTATATATGGTCAAGATCACGGCGCTGACGCCGCAGAAAAACGATCCGCGGCGCTGGTCAATCTATCTTGACGGGCGCTTCTTCATCGGCTGCGCCGAGGAGCAATTGGCGGCGCTGGATTTGCATGTCGGCGACGAACTGGACGCAACGCGCCTGGAAGAAATTCGCGAAGCGTTGGGAATCGCCAAGGTGCGCGACGCCGCCTTGCGCTATTTGGCGCGCCGGAATCGCTCGGAACGCGAGATGCACGACTATCTGCGTCGCAAGAAGTTTGAAGAGCAGGAAATCGCCGCGACGATTGCCTGGCTGCGCGAGAAAGGCTATGTCAACGATCAACAGTTCGCCGAGGAATGGATCAAGACGCGCCAGCAATTGGCGCCACGCGGCAAGCAGCGGCTACTGATGGAATTGTACCAGAAAGGTATCGCGCGCGAGACGGCGGGGGAAGCGCTGAAGGAGAATGTCGCGGCGGAAGACGAGGCCGAGGCGGCCT
>JADYYF010000185.1 GCA_020853795.1 Candidatus Zixiibacteriota bacterium | reverse complement strand
TTGAGCTTGCCCATCGTATCGACGATCAGGATTTCGTCATCAGCTTGCAGTATGCCTTTCGTCCACCACTGACAGCGCAGCCCCGATCGCGCAACCACGTCGTTGACTTCGCCGAGGCGATCCAAGTGTCGTGGCACGAGCACGAGCCGCAGATCCGCGTATTGGCAACGGAGGGTCTGAAACGCCTCGATCAGAACCGCCTCCTCCCCGGGACGCGTCGACCCGCAGACGAAAAGTCGCTTTCCCCGCCAGGCACCCACTCGCTCATCAACTTCATGCATGAGCGGCGCCTCCGGCGGCTGGTAGTCTTCCTTGATCGAGCCGACAACTTCGACCCGCTCGGCACGCGCACCGAGTTCGACGATCCGCTCGGCATCCTGCGCGCTTTGCATCCAGAACGCTTTGCACTCCTGCAACAACGGCACGAAGATCGGCTTGAGCGCGCGATAACGATGCAATGACTTCTCCGAAATGCGCCCCGAAACCTGCGCGACGGCAACCGCCTGTTCAAGTGCCGCTTCCAATAACACCGGCCACAACTCGGTCTCGATCAGGATCACCCCCCGCGGTCGGAAATAGCGCAGGTAGGAGCTGGTGACGCGCCGCAGATCAAACGGATGATAACAGATAAAATCCGGTCGCACCGCCGCTCCTTCGGCGTGCCGTTTGCCGGTAGCGGTCGTCACCGACAGCAGGACTGGCCGCTTGGTGCGAGATTTGAGACGCGCCGTCAACTTCAGCGCGATCGTCACCTCCCCCACCGACGAGGCCACCAGCCAGAGGGGATGGCTGCGCCGCGCCTGTGGCGGCAGTCGTAGCGCCAGCCGCTGCCAATCGCCGCTGCCTCGCAGCAAACTGCGGAAGAACGCCGCGACCGTGAGCGGCACGACGTAGACAAACGTGAAGCAATGATACAGAAATCTCATCGGCAATACGCCTCGGCGATCAGCGCGGCCGCGCGTTTCGAGGCGCCCGGTTCACCCAATTTCGCGCGCACCGACTTCAGCGCCGTCGCAACCTGCTCCGCCTCGTGCCGATCGCTGATCATGCGCCGGCAAAACGCGGCCAGATTCGCCGGTGTCATTTCACTCTGTAAGTACTCGGGCACAATCGGCTTTCCGGCAACGATATTTACCAGCCCGACCTGCCGCAGCCTGATTACGCGTCGCGCGATCTGATACGTCAGCCAACCGGTGCGATACACGACGCAAAACGGCCGCCCGCACAGCGCGGCTTCCAGCGTTGCCGTCCCCGACGACACGATCGCAACATCGACGCTGCGCAGTAATTCGTACCGTTGGTCAGTCACATGCTGAGGCGCAATCCCCGCTGCCCGCTCCGGTTCGCTGTAGCTCTCGGCCGGCAATTCCGCCCGCACCGCCGTCATCGCCCGTAGATTCGAATAGTCCGCCGCCAGCAGCTTCATCGCGTCCAGCATGATCGGATAGTGCTGTGTCACCTCGGTCTGACGCGAGCCGGGCAAGAGCGCGATCAGCGGAGCATCGTCTTCCATATGGCGCCGCGCGCGGAAATTCCCGCCGTCGCTGCTGTCGGAGATGTGATCCAGCAGCGGATGCCCGACAAATTCACAGCGCACCCGCGCCTGGTTGAACAGCTCCTTTTCAAACGGCAGAATCGACAGCAGCAGATCAACATTGGCCTCGATCTGCTGAATCCGTCCCGGCTTCCACGCCCAGACCTGCGGCACGATATAGTACACCACCGGAATCGCGCGCCGTTTCAGCTCCGCTGCCAATCGCAAATTCATTCCGGGATAATCAACCAGGATCGCCAGACGCGGCCGCTCGCTGTCGATGGCGGCGAGTGTGGCCTGGAAAATGCGGCGAAAGTGCAGGATCCGTTTCGCTACCTCCCAAAATCCCGCCACGGCCAGATCGCGCACATCGTAAAGTAAATCCGCCCCCTGCTCCCGCAGCAACTCCCCACCCAATCCGAAGACCTCCAACCCGGCACAGCGGACTTTTAGTTCACGAAAAACCGCGGCCGCATGAAGATCGCCCGAGGCCTCTCCCGCCGCGACAAAGACTCTGGTCATGTCCGGATTCGATTCAGGCTTTCGAGAGCCGCCGCTTCGATCTGTTTGGCCAGAGCCAGCGCCGCCGTGCCCTCGCGGCCACCGATTCGCACCGGCCGGTCGTTGCGCACCGCATCGACAAAAGCGGCGATCTCCGCTGTCAACATGTCGTAATCGGCATAGCTCAACTGCCGGAACAAAATCCTGCGGCCGGTCGGTTCGTGCTGCAGCATCGGGAAATAACCCTCGCGCGGCTGCGCTTCGGCCAGCGGCGCCAGGACAAAATGCTCGCCCGACTTTTTCAGCATATCCACCGACAAGTAGTTATCCTTCGCGAAGAATCGCAGCTTGCGCATCTTCTGCACCGAAATCCGCGACGCCGTCAAATTCGCCACCGTCCCGTTCGCAAATTCGATGCGCGCATTCGCGATGTCGGGCATGTCGCTGACCACCGACACTGCCGAGGCTCGCACCTCCTGCACCGGCGCCGGCACCAGGCTCAGAATTAGATCGATGTCATGAATCATCAGCTCCAGAATTACCGCCACACCCAGTCCCCGAGCGCTGAACTGCGACAGCCGATGCCCCTCAATAAATCGTGGCGTCTCCTTCAGCAAAGCGAAAGCCGAAGTCGCCGGATTGAAGCGTTCGATGTGACCGACCTGCAGCTTCAACCGCAGTTCTTCGGCCAGTTTGGTCATTTCCTCGGCTTCCGCCACCGTGGCCGCAATCGGTTTCTCGACCAGCACATGCTTGCCCGCCCGGAGTGCCCGCAACGTTTCTTGATGATGCACCTCCGTCGGCACGACGATCGACACCGCATCCACCAGCTCCAGCAACTGCTCGATCGACGTGCACGCCGTGCAGTGATTGGCTTCGGCCGTCGCCTTGGTCTTGTCGGGGATGATGTCAAAAACGCCCG
>JADYYF010000184.1 GCA_020853795.1 Candidatus Zixiibacteriota bacterium | reverse complement strand
TGTCGCCGCACCCGGTCAGTTCCAAAACCTTTTTTGCCGTCAAAGCCGCGCATTTCGCCGGCTATGTTTCGGTGCTGGCCTTCGCGATAGTCGCTGCGCCAGCCGTCGTCGCCGCAATTCGCTTCCACGCCTGGTGGATGGGGCCGCTGACCTTTCTCTCCGGCTGGGCGACCGCACTGGCAACCGCGCTTTTTTTCATCGTTTTCTACAGCCTGATGCTGCGCGTTATCAACCGTGGTACGATGAACCGCGTCCTCGGCTACACCCAGCTCCTCTTCATTACCGTGCTCTACGCCGGCTACATCTTTTTTCCGCAGGCGCTTGATTACCTCGGCAAACTCGATACCAGCCGCCTCGACCTGCCTGCGCTCAATCTTGCACCACCCGCCTGGTACGCCGCCTGGACTGCCCTGCCGCTCGAGTCATTTCGCGGCGATCATCTGCTGGCAGCATTGGCCGGCGTTGCGGCGCTGATCGTGCTCGCTTACCTGGGCATGGCGCGCCTCTCTTCCGGCTACGCACTGACACTGACGGAGATGGTCGAAAAGCAGGAAAAGCCGGATACGACGCGTACCGGCAAGACAATCTTTGGCCGTTTGATCGATGCTGTCTCAACTTCGGAGGACACCGCCGTGCGCAAGTTGATTCGCGCACAATTCAAGTACGATAACCGCTTCAAAATGGCGATCCTGGTCATCGTCCCGCTGACGCTCTTTTATCTGTTCATGGGAATCCGCGACGGCAATATGGTGGTCGATCCATTTGCGCCCGACCCCGGCGCCAAATCCTCCGGCAATTTCCTGTTCTACTTTGCTGTTGCAATCATGCCCTTTATCGTCGTGTCGAGCACCGGCTACTCATCCTCCGCGGCGGCCTCGTGGGTGTTCTTCTCGTCGCCCGCCGAGCGCACGAAACTCGTCATGGCTTCCGGCAAGTTTGCGATTCTCTTCTTCTGCCTGCCCTACGCGTTACTGCTGGTAGGAATTCTCGGGTATTTTTTCGGCAACTACCTGCATTCGTCCCTGCACTGTCTGGTGTTGTTCCTGATGATGGTGTTGCTCGTGCGCTTCAATATCATCCTGATTCCGCGCATCCCCTTCAGCGTGCCGGCGCGTACCGGCCAGCGGCAAATGATCTACATTATCGGCATGTTCGTCCCGATCGCCTTCATTATCATCCCGATGATGCTGTTGTCAAAGTTCGGTTACGGCGGCGCGCTCGGCTATAGCGCGATTGTCGCTGCCCTATTGCTTCTGATCGCGCTTGCCGGTCTGGTGCTCAAGAAACTGATTCCGCACCGCCTCGCCAAACTCGAGTACGCTGAGATGGAGTTGTAGGTCGGAACGATCCCCCTCACCCCGCCATCTTCACGCGCCCCGATTTTTTCGGCGATTTCGCCGGCGCGGTGGCCTTCTCGCGCGCCAACTCGTCGCGCAAGAACTGCCCAGTGAACGAATTCTTCACGGCCGCCACCTCCTCCGGCGTGCCGGCCGCCACGACAATTCCGCCCTCGTCGCCGCCCTCCGGCCCGAGGTCGATCACATAATCTGCGGTCTTGATCACATCGAGGTTGTGTTCGATCACCACCACCGTATTGCCTCGCTCTACCAGTTCATTGAGCACGCCCAGTAGCATCTTGATATCTTCGAAATGCAGCCCCGTCGTCGGCTCATCAAGGATGTAGAGCGTATTGCCGGTCGCCGTTTTCGACAACTCGGTCGCCAACTTGACGCGCTGCGCCTCGCCACCGGAGAGCTGGGTCGCCTGCTGGCCAAGATGCACATAGCCCAGGCCGACCTGTTGCAGTACTTCCAGCTTCTTGCGCAGCGAAGGAATGCTCGCGAAAAACGTCAGCGCCTCCGACACCGTCATGTCAAGCACCTCGGAAATCGACTTGCCCTTGTACTTGACCTCCAGCGTCTCGCGATTATAGCGCTCGCCGCGGCAAACTTCGCACGGCACGTACACGTCGGGAAGAAAATGCATCTCGATCTTAATGATACCGTCCCCCTGGCAGGCCTCGCAGCGTCCGCCGCGCACGTTGAAACTGAATCGTCCGGGCAGATAGCCGCGAATCTTCGACTCCGGGAGTTGCGCGAACAGGTCGCGGATGAAGGTAAACGTGCCAGTATACGTCGCCGGATTCGAACGCGGCGTGCGCCCGATCGGCGATTGGTCGATGTCGATCACCTTGTCGAGGTGCTCCAGCCCGTTGACGCTCTTGTACGGCAGCGGCTCGTGCTTGGCGTCCCAGAAGTGCCGCGCCATGATTCGGTACAGCGTCTCATTGATCAGCGTCGACTTGCCCGAACCGGAAACGCCGGTGACGCAGGTGAAAATTCCGAGCGGGATTTCGATATCGACTTCCTTGAGATTATTCCCGCGCGCGCCGCGCAGCGATACCACTTTGCCGTTGCCGGAACGCCGATGCGCCGGCACATGAATCGACCGCCGCCGCGAAAGGTACTGGCCGGTCAGCGATTTCGGATTCTTAATAATCGCCTTGGGAGTTCCCGCCGCGACCACTTGCCCGCCGTGAATACCGGCGCCCGGCCCCAGGTCGATCACCCAGTCAGCGCGCTCGATCGTGTCGCGATCGTGCTCGACCACCAATACGGTGTTGCCCAGATCGCGCAGCTCCATCAACGTATTGAGCAAACGCTCGTTGTCGCGCTGGTGCAGACCGATCGACGGTTCATCGAGAATGTACAGCACCCCCACCAGCCGCGACCCGATCTGCGTCGCCAGCCGGATACGCTGCGCCTCGCCGCCCGACAGCGTCGATGCCATCCGGTCGAGGGTCAGATAGTCGAGTCCGACGTTGATCAAAAAGCCCAGCCGCTCGCGCACTTCCTTGAGAATCTGCTTGGCGATCGTCGCCTGCTTGGGCGTCAGCGTCAGGTTGTTGAAGAACTTGTGCGCGCGCTTCACCGACATCGCCGTCACGGTTGCTATTGATTCCCCGCTGACGTAGACCGAAGTCGCTTCGCGCTTGAGCCGCGACCCCTTGCACACCTGGCAGGGCGACATCGACATGTAGGTCTCGATCCACTGGCGGATGCCGGAGGACTCCGTCTGCCGGTAGCGCCGCTCAAGATTCGGAATCACACCCTCGAACTTGCCGCGATACTCGCCCTTGTGCCGGCCTTCGCGCGACTCGTAGCGAAAGGTCAACTCTTTGTCGGTGCCGTACAACACCGCCTGCTGCTGTTCCTTGGTCAAATCCTTGAACGGCGTCGTGAATTTGAAGCCGTAACGCTCTGCCACCCCGCGCAGCATCACGCGATACCAGTTCGACATGTCGGCGCGCCAGGGATGGATCGCGCCGTCGTTGATCGACAGGTACGGATCCGGCACGACGCGATCGGGGTCGACCTCCATCTTGTGTCCCAGTCCCGAACAACCTGTGCAGGCGCCGTACGGCGAATTGAACGAGAACATCCGCGGCGACAATTCCTCGAACGAAATATCGCAATTTGGACA
>JADYYF010000183.1 GCA_020853795.1 Candidatus Zixiibacteriota bacterium | reverse complement strand
GTGCGCATCAACGCATCCCACACCAGCCGCTTCTCCGCCTCATAAAACGTCAGCGGCCCGTCCGGCAGCTCTTCCTCGGGCGGCGGCAACCCACCCGTGAAATCCGGCGGGATGTCGTCCATGCGCAGCCAATCGTCGCCGCGCAAATAGATCATCCGCACCACCAGGCTCTGCAACTCGCGCACGTTCCCCGGCCAGTCGTATTTCATCAGCGCCTGGGTCAGCCGGTCCTCCACCATCAGCGAACGGTGCGGCTCCACCTCTTTCAGGAAGTGTTGTACCAGCAGCGGAATATCTTCTTTGCGCTCGCGCAGCGGCGGGACATGCAGGGGGATCACATTCAGCCGGTAATACAGGTCCTCGCGAAACTGCGCCTTGACTACCCGCTCGCGCAGCTTGACGTTCGTCGCCGCGACAATGCGCACGTCAACCGCCCGGGTCTTCTCCGATCCCAGCGGCTCAAACTGCCGCTCCTGAATTACCCGCAGCAACTTCGCCTGCAATTCGATCGGCAGTTCCGCCACTTCATCAAGAAACAACGTCCCCCCATCGGCCAGTTCAAACCGCCCTTCGCGGTCGCGCACCGCACCGGTAAACGCCCCCCGCACGTAGCCGAACATCTCCGACTCGAGCAGTTCGCGCGGGATCGCGGCGCAACTTACGGTGACAAAGCGCGCATCCTCGCGGTGGCTATGGCCGTGGATCGCGCGCGCCACCAGCTCCTTGCCGGTCCCCGATTCGCCGGTAATCAGGATCGTTGCGTCGGTCGGCGCGATCTTCGCGATCATCTCCTTCAACTTGCGAATTGCCGGCGACACGCCGATGATCGCATCCAGTTCCGCATTTTGCCGCAGTTGCTTGCGCAGTTCCTCGTTCATCTCTTCCAGCCGGTGGTAGGTGAGCGCCTTGCGCAACGTGTGGAACAACTGCTCGTCGTCGAACGGCTTGGTCAGATAATCGTACGCCCCCAACTTCACCGCATCCACCGCCTGCGCCACGGTTGCATACGCCGTCATCAGAATCACCTTGATCCCGCTCCGCGCTGCCCGCGCTTTTATCAGCAGCTCGATCCCGGTCAACTTCGGCATGCGGATGTCCGCCAGCAGCAGATCGTATTCGTCGGCGCGCAGTTCATCGATTGCCGCCATCCCGTCGGGCACCGCCTTCACCACGTAGCCGCGTTTCTTCAGCTTGAACTCCAGTACCCGGCGCAGCGCGTCATCATCGTCCGCCAGCAAGATGCGAAATACTCGTTCACTCATGATGCCAACGGTATCCTGACCGCCGCCGTCGTGCCCTGACCCGGAGCGCTCATCACTTCGATCGTGCCGTCGTGCGCTTCCACGATCGAGCGCACGATCGGCAGGCCCAGGCCCGAACCGGAGGCACGCGTGGTATAAAACGGCTCGAAAATGCGTTCCAAATCGGCCGCCGCGATTCCTTCACCATGATCGCGCACATTGACCAACGCCTGTTTGGCATCGCGACGCAGGGACACTTCCAGCTCGCTTCCAGACGGTGAAGCCTGAATCGCGTTGAGGAGCAGGTTCAGCGCCAGTTGATGAAGCTTCTCCCGGTCGCCCGCGACAATCAGCCCGGACTCGATCTCTTCACGAAGCAATATTCCCGCCTTGGCTGCCTGCGCCTCAATCTGCCGCGTACTCGCCCGCACCAGCTCCGACAAATCCAGCCGCTCCATCTGTACCGGTTTCGGGCGCGCGAATTCCAGAAACTCGCTCACCGTTCCGTCCATGCGCTTGATCTCGCGCAGCAGAATGTTCCGAAATTCGCCCCGGTCCTGTTCCGAGGTGGATTCATCGGCAATGATCTCGACCGCGCCCTTGATCGAAGCCAGCGGGTTCTTCAACTCATGCGCCACGCCGGCTGCCACCTGGCCGACCAGGGACAGTTTCTGCGACCGCTCCAATTGCAGCCGCGTCTCGGTCTCCCGCCGGCGCGCGCGCCACTCGCGATCGACCAGCGCACCGATCAGACCGCCGAGGGCAAAGTAGAAAACCAATTCCACTAATTCGCCGGCCAGATTGTGCGCGGTTTGCTCGCTGCCGAAGATGTAGGGCAACACCGCCAGGCTGATCGTCAACGCCGTCAGAATCCCGCCGCGCCAGCCGAACCAGGCTGCGCTGATGACGATCGGCACATAACAGAAGCGCGTGTGCACTGCATGGATCCAATGCTGATCGCCGAAAGTCGGTTCGAGCACCCAGCCATAGTGGATCGCCGTAGTCAAGGCGACAATGGCCGCAATGATACCAATCCGCAGTTTTGTGTTGTCCGCAATTCTGGCCATACCTTCCTTCCAAGCCGATCCGAAATCCGACAAGGGGCTCGTCATGAATCGGAGTTAGTAGATGACAGCTCTCCATATCCAATGGTGTCGCACGATCCACTTGCTCTGTTATCTATTGTACTCTTGTTTTGAAGAAAATTGAAGAATATTCTACATTCGTGAAGAATATTATTCAGCAATAAACCATCATTCTTCTCTAATCTATTAGATGATAACCACTTAGAGTATCGGCACGATGTTTGATAACAATTTCCATGATGAAGTCTGCTCTGGTCATCCTCGCGATTCTCGTTTTCGGCGCGGTTGCGGGCGCGCAAGGCCAGTCCATATCACTGAGTGATTCATTGTTTTCGCTTTTCCGGACAGTTGCCGAAGATGTTCCAAGTTTCGATTCTACAACGACTTTGGAGGACTACCTCAAACTCGGCGCCCGCGATTGTTGCGGTCTGCGCGCCTCTTTCTATCGCTGGCAATCGGCGAAGGCGATGGTTGGTTTCGCCGGAGCGCTCGAAAATCCAATTCTGTCATATACTTACGGCTATGACAACTTCTCTGACCCGCTCGGTGTCCGCAGTCACAAGTTTGGCCTGATGCAGCCGATTCCGTGGTTTGGAATGCTCGGCGCCAAGAGACGGGCTGCTGCCCGGATGGCTGACGCCGCGCTCCAAGACTTTGAGAGTGAACGACTTGTGACACGCTTCAAGGTCAAGTCTGCCTACTTCGAATACTACTTCGCCGCCCGTCAACTCGCCTTGACTCGCGCCAACTTCGAATTGATGCGGCAATTCGAGGCGGTGGTGCGCACGCGATATCAAGCGGGTTTGGCGATGCATCCCGATCTGGTCAAAGCGCAGATTGAGCTTGCAGATCTGGAGAATATGATTGTGTCAATGGAGCGGATGCTCAAGCCTGTGCAGGCCAAATTGCTGGCACAGTTGAACTTGCCCGACACACTCGCTCTGCCGATCCCGCGCGACTTTGTCCTCTACGAGTCTTCCATCGATCGCGATACGCTGATTGCGCATGCCGTTCGCTACAGCCCTAAGTTGTTGGGAATTCTGCATGAGATCGAATCGGAGCGAGAGGAGATCACGGTCGCGCGCAAGGAAGCCAGACCGGAATTCATGGTCGGCGTTGAGTACGAGCGCTCGAAGTTGTTCGACAACATGGCCCAGCAGGATGAAAACATGAACGATTACATGCTGACGATTCAGATGACGCTGCCGATTTGGTTTGGCAAGAACAAGGCAATGCGGCAGGCGGCCGAGGCGAAGGTGCGGGCGACGGAGTACATGCACCAGGAAGAGCGGAACGACTTGGCGGCGATGGTGTCGATGGCGCATTACGAATACGAGGATGCGTTGCGGCGGATGCGCCTGTACCGCGACGGGCTGATTCCGAAGGCGCAAGAGGGGCTCAACGTCAATTTGACCGCATATCAAGCCGGCCAGATCGACTTTTTGATGCTGCTCGATTCCCAGCGGCAGTTATTGGAATTTGAAATCAACTTCGAGCGCGCCAAAACCGACGCGGCGATCAAACTCGCCGAAATCGAGGTCTTGACCGGGCAAGAGATAGACATCAAAATCACCAAGAAATCATATCTGGAGGAGAATTAACCATGATTCGCAAACTCTCTTTGATCCTGATCGCGCTGGCATCGCTGGCCGGATTCACCGCCTTCGGCGGCGACAACGCTGACGCCACCAAGAAGGCCGACGCCAAAGAGTTGAAGCCGCAGACGCATTGCCCGGTGATGGGCGGCAAGATCGACTCGACCGTCTTTACCGACATCCAGGGCCAGCGGGTCTATCACTGCTGCCCGATGTGCGGGCCGAAGCTGAAGGCGGATCCGGACAAGTTCTTCAAGAAAGCCGCGGCCGACGGCGTGTTGTTCGAGAACATCCAGACCAGATGCCCGGTCTCGGGCGAAGAGCTGGAAAACAAGAACGTCTTCGTCGACTACGATGGGCGGCGCATCTACTTCTGCTGCTCGAAGTGCAAGGCGTCGTTCAATGCGAAAGAAGCCAAAAAGATTATGAAGAAGCTGGATGAAATGATGCCGGCGCCGAAGGCGGAGCCGCAAGAGAAGCATGACGAGCATGACGGACACAATCACGGTTAGGCAGTCACAGCAATGCCCAGGAAGTAGATGTCGATGAACTGGAAATTAACCGGCATAATCGCAGCGGTAGCGGTGACGGCTTTTGTGCTGGGGGCGATGATCTTCGGCGGAAGCGCTCCGGCCACACACAGCGATGACTCCGGCCAGAACCGCGCACCGGCGGCGGAGGTCTGGACCTGCTCGATGCATCCGCAGATCAGGCTGCCGAAACCGGGCAAATGCCCAATCTGCTTCATGGATCTGATACCGCTGAGGACAGGCCCGCAGAGCGACCTGCAACCGCGGCAATTGAAGCTGTCGGAGACGGCGAAGCAGTTGGCGCAGATTCAGACCGCGCCGGTAGTGCGCGGCAGCGCAACGAGCAATCTGCGGCTGTTGGGCAAGTTGGCCTACGATGAAACGCGGCTGGCCAAGATCACGGCGCGGGTGGCAGGGCGGATCGATGAGTTGAAGGTCGACTTCACCGGTCAGAGCGTGCGGCGCGGCGAAGCGGTGGCTTCGATTTATTCACCGGATTTGCTCTCGGCGCAACAAGAGCTGTTACAGGCGCGAGCAACGGCCGAGAAGTTGGAGCATTCAGAGAGCAAAGTTTTGCGAGAGACGGCCGCGGCGAATCTGAAATCAGCGCGTGAGAAGCTGCGGCTGTGGGGATTCGGCGATGAGCAGATTGAGGCCGTCGAAAGGAGCGGCAAAGCGAGCGACCACCTGACAATCACTTCCCCGCAGGCGGGAATCGTGGTCGAGAAAATGGTGCAAGAGGGACAGTACGTTGAGACCGGAATGCCGTTGTACAACGTCGCCGATCTGTCGCGACTGTGGGTGCAGATTGAGGCGTATGAAAGCGACCTGGCACATTTGCGAGTCGGTGACAAGCTCGTGTTCACAACCGCCGGCTATCCGGGGGAAAAGTTCGACGCGACGATCAGCTTCGTCAGTCCGGTGGTTGATCCGATGACGCGGACGGCCCTGGTGCGAGCGGCGATCGACAACACGCGCGCGCTGCTGAAGCCGGAGATGTATGTCACCGCCGAGCTGGAAGCAAGTACGACGGCGGCAGATCAACTTCTGATTCCCGCCACAGCGCCGCTGCTGACCGGCAGGCGCGCGGTGGTCTATGTCGAGATGCCGAGCACGGAGGGCGTCATTTATGAAGGGCGCGAGGTCGAGTTGGGCGCCAAGAGCGGCAGCTACTATGTCGTGAGGTCAGGACTGTCCGAAGGTGAGATGGTGGTCACGAACGGCGCATTCAAGCTCGACAGCGAATTGCAGATTCAGGCACAGCCGAGCATGATGGCGCCGGAAGGGCAAGCGTCGCCGGCGGCACACGATCACGGCGCTGCCGCGAGGTCGACGCCGACAAAGACGGTTTCGATTTCGCACGAAGTGCAAGCAGCACTGACGCCGGTGTATGCTACATACTTCGAAGTGCAGATGGCGTTGGCGAACGACAACCTCGAAGAGTCCAAGGCGGCCGCGAAGAAACTCGATCAAGCCAACCAAGCCGTGGAGATGGGACTTTTCAGGGATGATGCACACGCGGCCTGGATGAAGCTGACGACGACTGTGGCAAAGGAAGCGGCACGGCTGGCAGCGGCAGAGTCATTCGAGACGGCGCGCGATGCGTTTTTCTTCCTGTCAGATGCGATGATCGAGCTGCACAAGCAGTTTGGACACGCCGAGGCGCGCAACTACTATCTGACGTTTTGTCCGATGGCACGCGACGGCAAGGGCGCGTACTGGCTGCAGACGGTTGATACGGTTTGGAATTCGTTCTACGGCGATCAGATGCTGCGCTGTGGTGAGATCAAGGACACCCTGGAGCCGGGCTCCGGCGATTGATGACGATGAACGACAGGGAATGGCGCGACCGATCGCAGATGACGCTGATCGACAAGATCATTGCGTTCTGCCTCGACAACAAGCTGGTGGTGCTGCTGGCGACGCTGGCGATCCTGACGTGGGGCGTGATGGTGGCGCCGTTCGACTGGGAGATTCCGCTGTTGCCGCGCGAACCGGTCGGGGTCGATGCCATTCCCGATATCGGCGAAAACCAACAGATTGTCTTCACCGAATGGCCCGGGCGCTCGGCGCAAGACATTGAGAACCAGGTAACCTACCCGCTGACGACGGCGCTGCTGGGAATTCCCGGCGTGCGAACGGTGCGGAGCTACTCGTATCTCGGTTTTTCGACAATCTACATCATCTTCAAGGACGAAGTTGAGTTCTACTGGTCGCGGACGCGGATTCTGGAGAAGCTGAATTCGCTGCCAAGCGATCTGCTTCCGGAAGGTGTCAAGCCGGCATTGGGTCCCGATGCAACCGCTTTGGGGCAGGTGTTCTGGTACACGATCGAGGGGCGCGACAGAACCGGGCGGGTTACCGGCGGTTGGGACTTGCAGGAACTGCGCTCGGTGCAAGACTGGACGGTGCGACTGGCGCTGCAAGCGGCAGACGGAGTGGCGGAGGTGGCCTCGATCGGCGGCTTTGTGAAGGAGTACCAGGTCGACGTCAATCCCGAAGCGATGCGGGCGTACGACGTGATGCTCGAAGACGTGTTCAACGCGGTGGCAAAATCAAATGTCGACGTCGGCGCCGGGACGATCGAGATCAACAACGTCGAGTACACGATTCGCGGAGTGGGCTTCCTCAAGTCAGTCACCGATCTGGAAAACTCGGTAATCAAACAGAGGAACGGTGTGCCCGTGCGCATCAGGGATGTGGCGACGGTGGGATTGGGACCGGCGATGCGGCGCGGCGCGCTCGACAAAGGCGGCGCCGAAGTCGTGGGGGGGGTGGTCGTCACGCGGTTCGGGCAGAATCCGCTGGCCACGATCAAGAATGTCAAGGCCAAGATCGCGGAAATCGCGCCGGGGCTGCCGAAGAAGACACTGGCAGACGGTACCGAGTCGCAGTTGACGATCGTGCCGTTCTACGACCGCACCGGGCTAATCTATGAGACGCTGGGGACGCTGAATGCAGCGATTATCGACCAGATCATCGTGACGATCATCGTGGTGCTGGTGATGGTGATGCATTTGCGCAGCTCACTGCTGATCTCCGGACTGTTGCCGGTGGCGGTGCTGATGACGTTTATCGGGATGAAGAGCTTCGGCGTCGACGCCAACATCATGGCGCTGGGAGGAATCGCCATCGCGATCGGGGACATCGTCGACATGGGCATCGTCATCTGCGAGAACATCCTGCGGCACTTCGATGCAGCCCAACCGGGGAAATCGAGGCGACAAATCATCTTCGAAGCGACCTCGGAAGTGGGTTCAGCGGTCCTGACCGCGATAGCGACGACGGTGGTGTCGTTCCTGCCGGTGTTCACGATGGAGGCGGCCGAGGGGAAGCTATTCAAGCCGCTGGCGTATACGAAGACTTTCGCGCTGGTAGCCTCGGTGCTGGTGGCCTTGACGATCATCCCGGCGTTTGCGCATCTGATGTTCACGGATCGCGAGCAGAAGAAGCGCAGCGGTGCGGGGATTATTCCAGTCGGCCTGGCGCTGGCAGGGATCACAATCATCATTGCCTGGGGCTTGTGGCTGGCGGGATTGGCGCTGATCGCGATCGGCGTCTACATGCTGGTCAAACCGCGACTGGCACCGGCACTACAGGAACGGATGCCGAAGTACATCAATGCGGTCCTGGTGGTAGCGGTGACGATTATTCTGAGTTCGCACTGGATGCCGTTGGGGGTCGGGCGCGGCGAATTATTGAATCTGCTCTTTACAGCGCTGGTGGTGGGTAGCATCCTCGGCGCATTTCACTTGTTCATCAGGGTGTACCAGCCGGTGCTGCACTGGTGCTTGACGCACAAGCGGCTGTTCTTGTCGATTCCGCTGGCGATCGTGGTGTTTGGCCTGGTAATCTGGCAGGGCTTTGACGGGCTGTTCGGTTTCCTGCCGCGCTTGGTGCGAGCCTCGGCGCCGTATGTAGCGCTTCATCACGCGCTCCCCGGGATCGGCAAGGAATTCATGCCGGATCTGGACGAAGGCTCGTTCCTATGGATGCCGACCACGATGCCGCATGCCTCGATCGACGAGGCGTTGAACGTGGTGCAGCAGCAGGATATCGCGTTCGAGAACATTCCGGAAATTGAATCGGTCGTCGGCAAGATCGGACGGGTGGAATCGGCGCTCGATCCGGCGCCGACCTCGATGATCGAGACGGTCATCAACTACAAGAGCGAGTACATCACCGATGACAACGGCTACCGCCGGAAATTTCGTTTTGATGATGAGCAGAATGAGTTCGTCCGCGACTCGCTGGGCAACCTGATTCCCGACGGCGGCGGGAAGCCGTTTCGGCAATGGCGAGACCAGATCAAGTCGGCCAATGACATCTGGGACGAGATCGTCAAGGCAGGCCAGTTGACGGGGACAACCTCGGCGCCGAAGCTGCAGCCGATCAATGCGCGCATCGTGATGCTGCAATCGGGGATGCGCGCGCCGATGGGAGTGAAGATCAAGGGGCCCGACCTGGAGACAGTGCAGAGCGTCGGGTTCGAGATCGAGCGGCTGTTGAAGGAGGTGCCGACGATCGAGCCGGCGACGGTGGTGGCCGACCGGATCGTCGGCAATCCGTACCTGGAGATTCACTTCGACCGCGAGGCGCTGGCGCGGTACGGTGTGAGCATCGCCGCGGCGCAGGAAGTGGTCGAGGTGGCGTTGGGCGGAATGCCGATCACCACGACGGTGGAAGGACGCGAGCGTTATCCGGTGCGGGTGCGGTATCCGCGCGAGCTGCGCGGGTCGATCGAGGAAATGGGGCGGATTCTGGTGCCGACGCCGGACGGCAAGCAGATTCCGCTGCTGCAGGTGGCGGAAATTCAATACACACGGGGGCCAATGATGATCCGCGCCGAGGACACGTTTCTGACCGGCTATGTCATCTTCGACAAGCAGCCGGGTGTCGCGGAAGTGGACGTGGTCCAGGCAGCGGATCAGTTCCTGAAAGACAAGGTCAGGACCGGCGAGTTGACGATTCCGGCGGGAGTGAGTTACACCTTTGCCGGGAGTTACGAGAACCAAGTGCGTTCGGAGCAACGGCTGCGGGTCGTGATCCCGCTGGCGCTGTTTATTATCTTCATGCTGATCTATTTCCAATTCCGGGACGTGCCGGTGACCGGGCTGGTGTTTTCAGGTCTGTTCGTTGCCTGGGCGGGCGGTTTCATGATGATCTGGTTATACAGCCAAGGGTGGTTCTTTGATTTCGCGCTGTTCGGGGAGAACATTCGCGAGCTGTACAATATCAAGCCGTACAATCTGTCGGTCGCGGTGTGGGTGGGATTTCTGGCGTTGTTCGGCGTGGCGACGGACGATGGCGTGCTGATTTCGACATACATCAAAGATGTGTTCAAGGAGAAGCGACCACAGTCGGCGGGTGAGATTCAGGCGGCGATCCTGCTGGCGGGGAGCAAGCGGATCCGGCCGGCGTTGATGACGGTAGCGACGACGCTATTGGCGCTGCTGCCGGTGTTGACGTCGACGGGGCGCGGGTCGGACGTGATGGTGCCGATGGCGATCCCGGGATTCGGGGGAATGGTGATTGCGATCATCACGGTGTTGACGGTGCCGGTGATGCATTGCGCGCTGGCGGAATGGCGGCTGAAGCGCGGAGTAGCGATCTAACGGGGAACGCGGAAGCGCGAAATCGGGGCAACTGAACGGGGCGGAATTCGTAAGAGACAATGATCATATTGAATGTGGGGTTCGTCGATCGATGCTGACGATTGCGATAGCAGTATCGCGCGGCTGTTCCCGATAACACAACCTTTCCAGCGAGGATTGAGAATGAGCAGACGATTTGGGCTGAAGCGGGTGGCGTTGCTGGCGCTGGCGGTCATTGTCAGCGTGGCGGCGGCGGGGCAGGCGCAGCAGTGTAGCCGGATCATGGCGCAGGACTCGTCGTTGAACAACCTGGTTGACCCGCCGGGATATCGGACGGGGACGTTGGGGGAATTGGGCGGAGTCATCAAGGTCGGCAGCGGTAGGCGCGCGGTGGTGCTAATACCCGGCTTGGGGTTCAGCGGCGAGGTGTTTCGTGAATTGATGGAGATGATCAGTGCCGAGGCGACGATGTATGCAGTGACGCTGCCGGGATTCGGCGGGACGAAAGCGCCGCCAGCGCCGGCGGCGGGGACAAGTTTCGCGGAGCAAACGTGGACGACAGGGGCGTATCGGGCGATCGAGAAGCTAATCGCGAACGAGAAATTGGAGCGGGCGATCATTGTCGGGCACTGGTTGACGGGGACATCGTTGGCGCTACGGCTGGCGCTGGAGCATCCGGACAAGGTTGCGGGAGTGATTCTGCTGGCGGGGTCGCCCTGCTTTGTGCCGACCGACACAACGCAGTTCAAGCTGCATATGCCGGAGGCGATGCTGGCGAAGATTGCGGATACGTATATGGCGCCGCAATGGTTCAAGACGGTGACGAGGGAGACCTGGGATGACAACAACTTCCTGCCGGGAGACTACGCGGTCAATCCGGTTCGAGGGCTGCGGTTGTGGCGGATGGCCGCACAACCGCCGCTGCACGTGTGGGTGCGCTACTTGAATGAGTTCAATTCGCAGGACATCACGCAACATCTCGACTCACTGCGCGTGCCGGTGTTGCTCTTGAAACCGGGACTGGAGGGGAACTATTCCGATCCGGGGCAGGACTATATGACGGGATACTGCCACACCGCTTGGAACGCCACTTTGGCGAAAGGTGGCATGATCAAGGCGAAGACGATTGCGAATGCGCGGGTGTGTCTGTGGTTTGATCAGCCGGAGGCGGTGGCGGCGGAGATGCGAAGCTTTATAGCCGGGCTGAAGTGACCCGGACAGCTAATAGTCGCTGCAAGTACACTGCACCGGCGGGCCGCCGGCGAAAATGTAGTTTGTCAAGAAGACAGCATCTGAGATTGATACTGCCTGACTGCAGTCGGCGTCGCCAGCGAGGTGGACAGGCTGTGGTGCAGGACCTCCCGAAAAGACAAAATTGGTTATATGGACGATATCGCTGATGGAATATGAGTGTGAGAAGTTGGCATCGCCGGGCATCCAGGTGCAGATGCAATCGTAGTCGTAGTAGACAGTGAGTCTGGAGAAATTGATGTCATAGTAGGTCGCGGACAATTCGTCCAGATCATCCACAGCCCAGACGCGGAGGAAAGAATGATCATCAGGGATCTTTGCCGATGAGAAGTGCGACTGGAAGTATAAAGAATCGCCCTGAATTGAGTACACATCGCCGGTGCCTGAGCGAGTTACCTGCCACTGATAGGTCGAAATCGACCCGTCGGGGTCATAGGCGGTGGCGCGAATCCACTTGGGGACATCCATGATGAAGCAACTGTCGCCGTCAGGGAACCAGATGTTGGTGACGACCGGCGGCTGGTTGACAAGAGAGCGATTCACCACAACTGTCTGTGTCTGTTCAACGGAATTCGCATTCTGATTGAGAGAGGTCACGGTGAGCGAGACTTCGTAGTCCCCAGATGGCGCGCCAGCCGGTAACAACCAAGAGTAGTAGACCAACCCGGGCAGTTGAACCGGTTGAGCGATCGTGTGCAGCACAACTGCGTTGCACCGAAAATCCAGTTGATACTCCGCGAAATCCGTGATGAAGAGGCTACCGTGGATCATGTCTCCCGCGCCGGATTGCAGTCGGGGACGGTACTTGGTGGCAAAAGACTGGATGTCGACGCCGCTGACGAGGCGGCGCACCCCAGTAGTCGCATCCCAGCGTTCGGTGAGGATGGCCTCAGCCATTTCCGGGATTGGCTCCGCGGATTGTGTCCCGGGATTCCAGTGATAGGCTTGCGAAAAGGAGAGTCCGTAAGGAGCGTTGTACTTGGCGTAACCGTCGCCCTCTCCGCCGTGGATCGCCAATAGTTTCAGGTTCTTGTCGAACTTGTAGATCTTGCTCTTTTCCTGGTCAACCACCCACACCTGCCCGCGATTATCGACGGCGACATCTGTCATTAGCGTAATCGGATCAGGCGATATGAACGATGGGCCAAAACCGGCCACCGGGGAGAACGGCTCCGTGATTTTGACGAGCCGGTGACCATCTTTGTCGATGAAGTAGGCGCTCGTAATGCGCTTCTCACTGCTCTGTTCGTTGCGAGCAAAGGCCACGGCAACCGGCCGGTCAATGCTCCCGAGCGAAGAGTTCATGTAGGTCCAGCGGCGCGAAGTACAGCCAAGGTTCTCACAATAGGCGTAGATGGCGTCGGCGCCATATTCAGCAACAATGACGTGGCCGTCGCGCGTGAGGTCGAGGTCGGCCGGCTCGCTGATTCCCGTTGTGATGCCGGAGAGTGTCGGCTGGTGATTGCTCGGCGAGATCAGGATCTTCTTGATTCGGTCATTGCCGCGGTCACAAATGTAGAGGTAGTCGTGAGCGCGAAATTCAAGGCCTCCGGGGCCCGCGAACTCGTCCAGATTGGCGGCGCTGCCGGAGCGCCCCCGCGCGAAGAGATAGCTGTCGTTTTCGTCAACCAAATCGGCAACGACAAAGCGCTGCCAACAATGGTCGCTGACGGCGGCGACCGAGACGGGGTGACCGATCAGAGGGTCGTTTTCATAATAATAGGATGAAGGAATACCGGCGCACTGGAACAATTTGTGGCCAAGCTCGTCGAGAGCCGCCGACTTTGTGAAGCGCGGGAAATCGGGCGGGTAGACGTCGCGCTCAAGCAAGAGATGGACGGCGGTATTGCTCAACCATTCGTTGTAATCGTCCCATGACGACTTCGAATACAGGTCACGATCGCGGCTGTACTCCTTCAGAAGAGTTTCGTTAACCTGCAGGTAATTGGACATCGCGGCAATCAACTGTTCGAGATCGGTCAAATGCCACGAAAAGGCGGATTTGACCAGCGACAGCGAATCGAGGCCGAGGCTGGGATTTCGGCCCTCGTTGCGAATCCAATCGCGATGCAGGAAGGCTGTCGCAGTCGAATCGACAACCCTTATCGAATCGAGCTGGAAGCGAAAGAAATCGAAGGCGGTCGAGTACCAGTCGCGATGGCCGGCTTCGATGGTCGGAGCGAGAGTTGCGGCAACCTCCAGGAGCGAGTCGATCCGTAAAAGCTGGGTGGGCGTGATGCTGCCAACAACAGGAAACGCCGCAGCCAGGGTCGTTGAATCCAGTTCGACAGAGGCGGCAAGTTGTTGGATCGACTGGGTGATGCCGCTGACCGCGAGGGTAATCTGCGCCTCGTCGTCAAGCGAGCGGGAAAGGCTGGCATCGGATGAGCGCAGGTGGGAGAGATGGTTGGCGGTTGTGGCGGAACCGACAAGCAGAAGGAGGGAGAGCATAACTACCCTGCGATTCACTTCATCACCTCGCGGTAGAGAGTCATGTCATTCAGGCGGCGACTGACATTCTTGAGCGCGTGGCGCAGGAATCTGTTCTGGCGCAGACTGGGAATCGCGCTCAGGTAGTCCTGGAGTTTGTTCGCTTCTGAATATTTAATCAGTACACTCAGCGCGAGGTCCGTTCTGCGCTCACTTGGGTAATTAGTCAGGTACTCTCGCGCATCTTGCCGGCGCCGTTCCGGACTTGGCTCGTAAGACGCCGGCTGCGAAATGATCATTTCGCAGGCAAACGATCCAAACGGAGTGCCTTTCAGCTTGCTGTACACATCCACATAAGCAGCGTATCGATGCTTGCCTTTCAACTGAGAATTCCACACGGAAGTGAACAGCGAAATCTGTCTTTCTTCATCCGCCGTTAGAGGGACTACCGAAAAATGACAGGGCTGCGCAACGAAATCGCCCATGTACTCAGCTTCAATCTTGTAGTCACCGAGTGGGATGCACGGTGGATACTTCGTTTGACGGCCACCGCGTCCGTAGATGCCGAGCAGGCTAAAGGCAAACATGATCGTATCGCCTGGAGCCAAATCGATACTGTCATCGGGAAATGACTCGTGACATTCAACGTTGGCCCGATCCAGCCAACCGTCAGCATTTGCGAGTTTCATTGACAGTTTGTTGGGCACCGCCACGCACGATTCATCAACGTAAGGTATATATGCGTGCGTCGTCCCGACGTTCGCAACGAACATGAAGACGGGAATTCTCTCACAGAACTTGAATTGAACTCGCGGGGTTTCAATCCACACACTCAACTGCGGACTGGCCTCGGCTCGCAGCACACTGGTACTGGCAAAGGAGATCAGCGCAACGACTCGAATCAACGACAGTAAGGTTGATGGACTGCTCATAAGGACACCTTTTCATCCCCGTTCTGGTAAACGACCGGATTGAACTTCTGCCAAGAGTAATCCTCCATCAGGAAATCGGGAGAACTGAGCTTCGTGGCACAAGTAGTGCAAAAGCCGTAGAATGCATCCAGCTCATGATAGTACTGCGTTGCTGCACAATCCTGACTTGGGATGAAGACGTGCTGAGGTGGATTACCCCATTCCCTGCTATTTCTTGTCAACCATGTCATGAGGCATGGTGAATCGTCATTGGAAGCGTGATCCCATGAATCATAACAGAGGTCTGTTAGGTGCCTCCCTACAATATGCCCCAATTCGTGACTCGTCGTGTACCATAGTGCTTGTTCTTGAGCTTCCTCAAAGTAGTATTGGATGCCCTCATAACATACAAACGACGCCTCGAAATCGTTAAAACTTCTGCCGAGTATACCCCACAAGATGCTCATCGAGGACGGATCAAGAAGATGCGAGATTGCGATAAGTACAGAAGTGTGCTTCTGCATCGCTTGTCCAGTAGAGCCCTGTGGCGGTGTGGGCCAATGGCTGGCGTAGGTGTTCACGTAGTCCTGCAGCGCCTCAGGCGTGTTTTTGATGCCTTCATTACTCGGTATACTAGAACTGTGGGACCAGAAGAACCCAATCGGGAAGTTCTGGTAGGGCGCCTCAATCCTTTCTTCGTGCCAGTCCAAGTGAATGAAGTCGCAGCCGCTCTGCGAAATTTGCTCAATGTCAAAGTCCAATTTGAACTTGTTGGTCCCTACGAAGATTCTGTACTCCAAACCATCGGCTTTGTCTTCCCAGTCGTACAGGTCGGATGTATCCGCGCACAGCCCAATCCTCATGTGATAGTAACCGGGCACTGTGTAGCCACCGTTCATTTGCATGGGTCGTGAAAGATACATCTGCTCGGTGAATTCGACGGGATACCACGTTTCGTCAAATGCAGCCGGTGGGACATCTTGGAAGTCATCGCGGCGACTGACGTCAACCCAGAGCATCGGGTGCTGAGTGCCGTCGCTGCCCCTCCAAACGTCGACTCGAAAGTTCACGTAACCCGTTGTGCTGTTGTCTCCATAGTACTTCTGAGGCCAAGAGACGTATTCTATCCTCGCATCGAAGCCAGCTGAATGACCAGAATCACTATTGTTGCAGCCTACGCCGATCGTCGCCAGGATCACGATCAGTGCGAGCGCAGCTGCTTCGCGGATCTTCCCGCTCAGCAACGTCATCTCGCGACGCTTTCTTCGTGTCCGAATCCAGCTATGGCTGCCGGCAGACATTTTCGCCACTCCCTAACAATCTGAACGGGACTCGCTCCCGTGTCCATTGTATTTCTACGCTGATCTTCCCTTTGCATCGCGCCCTCCGATGTTGACGATGTTATGACGGGAATCTACCCCCCCCCTGTTGAATCTTGTCAAGAAGATTCTTCATCTTTTTGTCCATATTCAGGACGGATGTAGTGGCAATACGTGTAGCGAGTGGGATTCCTGACGGGGCGGATGCGGTCGAGTTCCCCACCCTCCGCTGCGCTCCGGGTGGGCTACCGAGCTGCGGACGTCAGGATCGCAGGGATCCTGACCTTCGAGTTGGAGTGTTGGAAAGCTCGCTGACGACTTGAACATAAAGCGAAGCCGGGTGGTCGGTCCGTGACAACCCGGCTGCTTGAAGTGAAACCCGATCTGAAAGAAGCAAGAACGGATTTACGAAGGTGCTTTGTATTGACATCGGTCCGTCAGGAATGGATTCCTGACGGCGCGATTATGGTCGACTTCCCCACCCTGCGCTTCGCTGCGGGTGAGCTACCGACACGGCTCGATTTCAGTTTCCCCACCCTGCGCTTCGCTGCGGGTGGGCTACCGACTGGCGAGACGCGTCAGTCGTTTCGAATGTCCGGCGGCGGTGGACGCGACTACCGGGGAGGTAGTCGCGTACGAGCCGCTTGTCTTCAGAGTCCCGCGACGAGAATCCGCCCGGCCGAGCTAGTCCGGGCGGATTCTATTCCCCACAACCCATCACTCCTGAAGATTGGTACCACGCACCAATTGTGAGATTGGAGCAGCCGCTACTTCATTGCGACGATAGAAGTAGTAGCAACGAGTTTGCCAAGATCTCCGATGGGTTTCAGGTTTTGCCGAGCACGAGTCTAACATTCTTGTAATCAGTGATTTACAAACTCCGATTGAAGATCAGAAGGAGTGAGTGGTGTCGGATAATAAACCAACCGGCGCGTGAAATCTCACGCGCCGGCAGGCACTTTATCAGGAAGTATTGATCTAAGGCGCTCAAGCAGAGAGCCTTAGAACCGATAAGTGAAATCTCGCGCAGCGTGCGTTAAGGCTTACGCAGGGCTGATGCGATATTTCTTCATTTTCGAACGCAGCGTCGCCTCGGGGATACCGAGACTCGCGGCGGCGCGACGGATGATTCCGCCGCAGAGTTCAAGCGCGGCTTTGATGTTGGAGCGCTCGAATTGTTCGACCTGATCGACGAGGTTGGCACCGGAAGGGTGCGCCTGACGCTGCAGAGCATCCGGACTTGATTCGAGTTTCGCGAGCAGGCGCGCACAGATCGCGCGGGCTTCGCGTCTCTCGACGATGGCATACATCTCAATCAGGTTCTTGAGCTCGCGGACGTTGCCGGGCCAAGCGTACTCAGCCAGGCGGACGCGCAGCAAGCGCAAGGTGTCGCGGTCGATCGCGTCGAGGTTAATCCCCTCGGACTGCATGAAGAACTCAAACAGCCGGTAGGCGTCGTCACCGCGATCCGCCAGCCGCGGCACGTTGATGGTCATCACGGCCAGTCGGAAGAACAGGTCGGAGCGGAACCGGCCGACACGGACGGCCTCAGAGAGGTCGACGTTGGTAGCGGCGATGATCCGGATATCGACCTTGCGGGGCGTGGTGCCGCCGATGCGGTAGAACACCTTTTCCTCGAGCGCCGACAGCAGTTTGACCTGGAGCGCCGCCGGCAATTCCCCCACTTCATTGAGGAAGAGGGTCCCGCCGGTGGCAGCCTCGATCAAGCCGACTTTGGTTCCGACGGCGTTGGTGAAGGCGCCCCGCTCATGGCCAAACAGTTCGGACTCGGCTAACTCGACCGGGATGGCGCCGCAATTGAGTTGGACGAAGGGTCCCTTGCTGCGCAGCGAGTGGTGATGAACGTACTTGGCAATCTGGTCTTTGCCGACGCCCGTCGGGCCGAGCAGCAATATCGGAAGATCCGAGGGTGCGACGGCATCGACTTCGCGGACCAATTCCGCAAACGTGGGGTGCGCTCCGACGAGCGGCACCGACGAAGAGTGCCGACGCGCAGTGAGCGCGGTCGCAGCGGCATCGGTCAAATGCAGAACACGCTGGATCCGGGCGAGTTCGGCACGACAATCGCGGACCAGGACTGGTTCCCGCGTGAGCTGCGACCAGACACGGTAAGTGACCGCCGCTTCGTACTGGGCTCCCATCAGCTCGAAGCCGGCGACGCAGCGCCGGAGTTCAGCATCGATATCGACGCGTTCATGGCGCTGATGCGCAATCTGTGCCAGCAGGCGGCGGCAGGCGAAGATTTCGATCCGTTCGCCGACCTGTTCGGCGGTGGCCAGCGCCGTTGTGGCCGCTTCATGAGCCCGATCGAACTGATCGAGTTCAAGGTGAGCCTGTGCCAGCAGCCGCCCAATCTGAGCAACCTCGGCGCTGTGCGGGGCGATCCGGCGGGCGAGTTCAAGTCCGGCGGCAGCAAGATCGGCGGCGCCGGAGAAGTTGGAGCACAGCAGGGCCAATTGGGCGCGGTACTGCAACAGAGTGACGCGATCGGCCTCGTCGTGCGTCTGCTCGACCAGATCGTTGGCTGAGGCGAGATGCGCGACGGCATCGTCAAAGCGTCCGAGATGCATCTGCGCGAAAGCGAGCGAGAGATACGCCCGGCAGAGATTCGATTGTTCGCCGCGAGCGTAATTGAGTTTGACCGACTCTTCGAGATGCTCAATCGCCTTGTGAAATTCGCCGGAGAGATTGAGGATCGTGCCGAGGTTGCCGGCGATCGACGCCAGCCACTTATCGTCAGCGAGTCCGCGGGCATACTGCTCGGCTTCCAGCAATGATTCGACGGAACGGGCGAATTGACCTTGAATGAAGTGGACGCGGGAGAGCCGATTGAGACTGCGGATGATGCCAAGGGAATCGTCGAGCCGGCGGTAGGTTGCGATCAGATCGCGATAGACGCGCTCGGCCTCGGCGACCTGGCCGAGTTCGGTCAGGGCGCGCGCGGCAACGGCCTGCAGTTCGGCAATCAGCAAGTTGTCGCTAGAGTGTTTGATTTGTTTTAAGGCCTGACGAGCGACGTCCAGCGCGTCGTCGTACCGGGCCAGTCGCATCAGCGCGGCGCTCTTGACAGCGAGCAGCTGCGCCATGCTTGCGTTGCCCAAGAAAAGGTGTTCGTCGGCTTGCAAAAGGCCGATGTGGTCCAAGACCTCCACAAAACGACCGTCATTCAGCAACTGACGCAATTCGATGAGCATCGCATCCCATTGATTTGCGAGCAGTTGGTTCATCGAAGGTCGCCTTTCTTGTCAGTGCTCATCGGTCGGGCCGAGCGCGAGATTTGCGGCTTGGCAACGGTTGATTGCGGCTTGGCCGTGAAGCCGGAGAACCACTTGACCGGGAGGTTGATGGTGACGATGATCGGTCCGATCGGGATCATGAATGGCGTGGAGTCGTCCTGATCGGTAAACTGGTTGTCATCCTGCCATGGGTGGGCGGTCGGGACATCTTTCGGGGCTTCATAAGGGCTGGTTCGTCCGAACGATGGGACGAACGAGACCGCGAGCATACAGAGCGCGGTCAACGACGCGACAAGAATCCTGAGTTTCATCCTCTGATACCTCCTGATAAAGTAGATGAGAAAAGGACTTCAAAAGACAGAAGCACGAGGCCTCTGCCGCCTTAAACTCTATGTTAATTGTGCTCTTAGGACAGAACTGGCGGTGATGGTTTGCAAGGAATCGGACTCTCTGCCTGAACTCGTTCCCTGAGGTTCCACACCTGAAAAATAGCGTTGAAACCCGACTTTGTCAAGCTAAATTCCCGAAGGTCTGCACCGATAACTGCATGAGAAGTCAAAGTTTAAAGATGAAGAAGGAGATCCAAACCGCACTGGTCCAGATCGAGGGCCACATCGTCGATTCGGACATTCTGAGCGACGTCTTTGATGTCATTATCAAGAGTGGCGGGCGATTCGAAATCCGCGAGTTCGAGATGGGACGGACGAATGTGGAGACTTCGACGGCGCGGCTGCGGATCAGCGCGCCGACGCGCGAACGGCTGGCACTGATTCTCAACTTGTTGGCGATGAAAGGCTGCTTCGTCGTCTCGGAAAAAGCCGTTACACTCAAGCCCGCGGTGAAGGACAAGGCGGTGCCGGATGATTTCTATTCAACGACCAATT